>JAJDEL010000207.1 GCA_029259835.1 Planctomicrobium sp.
GTCTGGATCGACCATTTGCTCAGCAAGATGCAGTCGTCCGCTTCCGGCATTGGAGATGCTTTCCCCCTCGAAGACTTCAAGAAACCGTCGTGGAACAGTCTCTCCCTTCTTCTTCCAGTTACCTCGAATGAAAACATATTCATCTCGTGATGTTCCATCGAGCAGGCAAGGAGCGGTCGCTGAGTTGAATTCCAAATCTTCAACCAACGCTTTTCGACGTTGCTGATACGGCGAGATGACTTGATTTAATTTTTTCTGAAACTCTGCAGAATCAATCCCGAAAAGCTGTGGATGATCGTTGATGAATTTCAGTGAATCCGCGTTTGCAAATCGTTTTTGGATAATCGAGGCAACAGCCTTCAATGTTGGTTGTTTGATCTCCAAAACGTCTTCAGCAATCTTTTCGGAGAGTTTGTCTGTGTAGCGAAACTGACTCTTAATGACTGCCAGATTGTCGGCTTGGATGATTGCTTGCACTGCGAAGTCACCATCGCCAGCAGGAATCAGTTCCAGGTGCGCGTCGTGCCCTTCGTAGCCTGTCAGGTCGTGTGTAATCCAGTGCCAGTCATCTTTTCGCGGGTGTGACTTCGCGAGCTTCTTGTGGAGAGGTCCCAAAATTAAAATGTGTGAATCAACAGCCGCATAAGTGTTGACTTGTCCTCGCACGAGGCAATGAATTTTCCCACTTGCGACTTCAAACGTTGGCGTTCGAAGGAAACGACCACCTCGTTTCCAACCGCTTGTTGCCCCAGGTTCCTTGATATTCCCTGTTGTTTCTGCCAGTTGATTCCAAAAGGAATCCCATCCGATGAAACTCCTTTCAGAGGCTGGAAGGACACGGATGTTTCCGTCTGCAGTAAGAGACATCAAAGGTTGGTCCTCCGCCAGAACAAGTTGGAACCCAGGTCCGGTGGAAATGAGATCTTCTGCGGAGAAGGATGTTTGAAATGAATCTGCTTCAAATTTAGCGGCAGGAAGCACCTTCAAATTATTTGCAATTTGAATGATCTGCTTCTCTGTTGGGGCAGGATCCTTGCAAATTTTTGACCAGATCAAAATCGGATCCTCCTCCTGGTTGAACGTTGCCAAGTGCTCAACCCAGCTGTTCAAGATGGACGGAACAAGGCCGCGTTTGCTGGCAATTTGATTCACAAGAACTTCGTTCTCAGCGAGATTCAAAGTTGCGTTCGCTTTCGAATCATCCGAGAAAACGATGTGATCAACGCCAATGTTTCCCCAGCTGCCTGTCACTTGATCCACAACCTGAATTTGGGCGGAGGCATTTTGGTGATCGCTCACGTCCCAAGTGATTGAATTCATCTGATTGCTATTTTGTCCTGTCACCGAAAGGACGACTTTCCCGTTGACCAGCAAGTTTACGCACGTCTTTTTAGGATGATTCCCGCCACCGATTCGCATGTGGATAAAGTGTCGATGAATCGTAAATTTCGGAGAAGTCAATGTGCCGGTCGGTATGTCACCTCCACCGTTGTTTCGGAGTTGATGTGAGTTCACAAAAAAACGACCGACCGCTCCGACGTCTCCCTGATATTTTCCAATTGTTTGCTGAGTTTGCGGGATCGATCCGAAAGCATCTCCGGTCGCAGTCCAACCGTCGTATGTTCCGGATTCAAAGCTTTCGAAGATGGCGCCTTGGTCCTTGCTCTCTGTAGAGCGGAGAACCTCGCGTGCTGCCAGCAAGTAGTCGCTCAGCCTGGCTAGAGTTGGCTGCGCCAGTTCTTCAATTGCATGCGCAACCGGGGCGGAAGCTTCACGATTCAATGCGTTGAGCCGTTTTGCAATTGGCTCGTTTGTGAGCATCGTTTCGAATCGCGCTTGCTGGTAAGACGAACTTTGCAGGAACCCTTGAATCGCGTAGTAGTCTTTCTGGCGTATCGGATCGAATTTATGATCGTGACAGCGGGCGCAAGCGACAGTCAGACCCAAAAACGCCTTTGAGTAAACATCGATCATATTGTCGAAGCGGTCCGCCTCTTCTTGTCGAATGTCGACTGGAGAATGCACCCATTCTCCGAGGAACCAGAAGCCAGTTCCAAGGATCGATTCGTTGGCTCCGTTCGCCGAGTTTCTGCGACGGGGATGCGGTGTTTGCTCGGTCAGTAAATCACCAGCAATATGTTCGACGACAAATTGGTCAAAAGGAAGATCTGCGTTCAGGGCGCGGATGACGTAATCCCGGTATTGCCAGGCGTTGGCGACGTTGTGATCAAATTCGTGTCCACGGGATTCCGCATAGCGAACCACATCGAGCCAGTGCCGCCCCCAACGTTCTCCAAATCGAGGTGATGCGAGCAGCCGATCGACGACAACTTCATAGACGGTCTCACTTTTGTCGGTGATAAATTGGTCCACGACTTGCGGTGATGGTGGCAAACCGATTGTGTCCAGATACGCGCGGCGAATCCACGTTCGGCGACCTGCTTCATCGGCAGGTGAAAGTTGATGTTTACTGAGTTTCTTGAGAATAAAATTGTCGATGTCGTTGCGGCACCAGTTCGAGTCCTCAGCATCAGGCGGAGCGATGGCAGCCAATGGTTGAAACGACCAGTGCTCGGCTCTTTGCTTCAGGTTGAATTCTTTCGTTGAAGAAGACGCAATCGCCTCTTCAATCGGCCAAGGAGCACCCATGGCGACCCACTTCTTGATGATATCGATCTTCGCTTGAGGCAGCTTTCCGTCTGGCGGCATCTGATAGCCATCTGGATCAAATTTTAGTGCCTGAAGAAGTTCTCCTTCGTCTACTTTTCCTGGAACAACTGCCGGTCCTGTATCTCCTCCTTTGAGGATCGATTGCCGAGAGTCGAGACGCAGCGACGCTTCCTGTTCTTCGGCGCCGTGGCACTCGTAGCAATGTTCGACAAATAGAGGACGGACGTTCTTTTCGAAAAAATCAAGTTGCTCGGAAGTCAACTTCTGCTCTTCAGCCTGAGCAACAGAATTGAACAAGAAGCAACAGATCAGGCATGTGAATTGAGACAGTTTCGTCATAGGTAAGCGAACAGTCGACGAGGAAATGTAAGGTGGGAAAAACCAGCAGTAGCCGTCAATGATTGTAGAGCAGCCAGTCATTGAGAAACAATGCCGAGTTGTCGCACTCATCAAAAACAGAAGCATCCCAACCTCTTGCGAGAGTTGAAACGCTTTTGATGTTCTCCATGAGTTGGCAGACTTAAAACTCTCCGATGATTTCTCCGTCGGCTTTTTGACCGAGCCAGCGGAACGTGTTGTAGTCGATATTTTCACTCAGGAAGTGAATCGATCCATCAGCCATCAGGAATTGAATGCCTCCGACGTGGCTTGATGAAAAATTGACGATGTGGTTTGTGTTGTTTGGAGTATGGTGCATCACCATGCCTCCCATCCCACCCATCCCCATTGTTTGACCGACATGTCCAAGAACAAGTGAGGCAGACCCTTCGTCGGGCATCATCATCATTCCAGCAGGACGCTGCACACCTGGAATCGCTGCGTACCAGGTAGAATCGGCAACAACAGTCGGTGCGCTGGATGGGAATTGATGTTCGGCTTTCCGTTCACCAACCAACATGGTCTGCGAGAGACCATCGGTCGTATCACGAAAACGAACACTGCTGTTTCGATAGAACATTCCAGCAGGATTCGGTCGACCGGGAGTCATTGTCACGCTGCCGTATCCGAAGACGCCAACATAGTTTGACTTTGGGAGTTCATAGTCGGTTGTTCCGTCGTTGACTGTGAATTTGTCCGCACCAGGGTCGGAAGGGCAGACGAACATCGACAGAAACACTTGACCATGATCAAGATTGTGAGAGTCAGTGGCGTCTTCGCTGAAATCGAAATGTTGATATAGTGGGCCTTGTTCCAGTTGCGGGAGAATCATTGTTCCCCAGGCGAAGTTGGGCCCACCTTCCGCAGTTGCAGGATCGGCGGCGTTTACGCTTCGTGTGATGTACCCGGGTGGCAATACGCCGAAAGTGTCGTGGTAATTATGTAGTGCGAGGCCGATCTGCTTGAGGTTATTTTTGCACTGCGAGCGTCGAGCCGCCTCGCGTGCTTGCTGCACGGCAGGCAGAAGTAGAGCGACCAAGATCGCGATAATTGCGATCACGACCAAGAGTTCGATAAGTGTAAAACCAGTTTTCGTTCTGGCACGTTGATGATTCATGAGTCCCCTCAATAATTTTGCGGTGTGCGACGTGCGCAGCGCATGCTGGACACGTCGCCAAGTAAAGAAATAAAAATTTGATCCTAGCGAGGTCAAACTTTCGGAGGGGGAGGATCGATGATGGTTGTCGTACCGACGAGCATGTCGTCGAGAATTTCAACCGTTTGTCCAGTAAAGATCAAAGGGGTCAACAGTAGTTTCATCGCATTCAAGCGAGGCTCACGATTAGGGAGCGCACCAACCGGAATCGACGTACCACAATAAGAGTTGAGCTGCGGAGTTTCAGGGGATTCCTTCTGTTGGGATTTCGCCGCTTTTCCATCGATGCAGCAGGATGTTTTTCGCTGGCAGCAAGATTTTTTCGGATGGCAGCAGCAGTTATTGGAGCGTCTTTTTTGAATGTCACAAGAGCATTGACTCACTTGGGATGAGCCTGCGACTGAAGTGACTCCACCAAAATTGGAAAACCCAAATGCTGTTAATGTCAACCAAAACGCCATCGCGATGCTGAAAACACCACGGCAGAATTTCCTGGAAACCGATTGTCGAAGAAAAAGCGGCATTGTATTTCAAAAGGGGCAATTACGACGAATTCACTGGCTTTGATCGTACTCCACGGAATCACCGTTGGCAACGGAATCGTGAGGGTACCCGTTTTCTGGAATGAATTGCTTCGAATTTTATGCCTCTCAGGGCCTGCGCTTCACTCCAAACCCTGGGAGAAACAACAAGGATTGCGTGGTCATGATCCTAATTTTTGAACAGATTCGAAAGTTAGAGTTGAGCGCTCGGCTCAACATTGAGTTCTTTAATTTGAGTTCGCAAAAGGACATCCACGCCGAAGATCGATTCGAAGAACTGTCGATTCCGCCGCATCGCGATTTGCTCGACGGAGAGGTCGTCGACATTCGGTACGCTAATCACAATTCGTCCACGACTTCGCACGCACTCTATTTCTTTTACGCGTTGAGTTCGTGAAGCATCCATGGCGATAGCAAGCCGCAACATCGAGGCAAGTTTTGAGACGGCAACACGCTGGAATCGGTCCATAGATCCGTACGCCTGATGGCTCGGTTTAGGCATCGCGCGCCTGTGATACCGTGCAACCAACGCGACGAATCGCAGGTCTTCTGAAGTCAACCCGAAGAGGTTGCCATTCATGATGAGATACATCGAGTGTTTATGAACGCCCGACATGGAGATATAGGCTCCGGTTTCATGCAAGATCGCGGCGACGTACAACAATGTTTCATAACGTTTGTCGAGTTCATGTTCTCCTTGAAGTTGGTGAAAGAGCTGTCTCGACAGTTGTGCGACAGACTGAGCATGATCTTCGTCGACGTCATACTTTCTTGCCAATTCCCATGCAGATCGAATGATTTGGATTTGAAATTCATCGCTCCAATCTTTTCCATCTGCCATGTCTCGAAGAAGTCCGTCACGCAGATTTACATCCGAAACCAAAATTCGTGGGACTTCCAGTAATTGAGCCATGATGAGGTTGATGAGCAATGCCGAGCCAAGTGTTTCCGCTTCCTGATAGGAAATCTGATATTTTGAAACCAATGCGTCTTCAGTTTCAGAGAGAATACTCTCGGTGAACTCTGAAAGTTGTTCGATAGAAAGTTCGACGAGTTCGTCATCGCCGACGTGTGTTTTAAGTATCTGTCCAACAGCAAATCGGATGTCGCCGCCCATCGCCACCATATTGACCGGACCACTTGTTCGAATCAAATCCGCGAGTGGCTCAAGCTGGCTGCGAATTTCTGTCGTCATGATCTGCTGACGTTTTTTTCGCGCGAAATTGAACTTCGACATCGACTCAAGCAGACGCAAAGAGCCAAGTCGAAATGCATATGAGTATGCAACATTCCCTGTCTTCAGTAGCAACAGCTCCGTATTACCACCTCCAATTTCAGTCACAAACGAAAGTGCTTGAAACAGTTCCGGTTGTGCCGCCAGCATTGGTTGAACACCGCGATACGTAATGCGGTGAATCTCTGCGGCATCAAGAGTTTCCACGGACAAACCAGTGGCGACAAAAATGCGGTCCACAAATGTGATCCGATTAGTCGCTTCCCGAACTGCGCTTGTGGCAACAACGCGAATGTCTTCAGATTGAGTGATTTTGTACTCATCCAGTTTTCGACGGTAGGATTTCAGTGCGGCGACACACTCTTCGATTGTACTTCTCGCAATTTCGCCGGTGGTGAAAGTGTCGTTTCCAAGCGTCACTGCTTGCTCAAGAGATTCGAGAATACGAACGTTGCTGCCGGAATCAATTTCGGCAATTGCCATCCGAACGGATGTCGTTCCGACATCGATCACGGCGACGGTGCGGATTAAAGAAGAAGTGTTTCGTACTAGAGCGTTCACTGATTTGGTCCTGAAATAGAAAAATTATTTCGACATGCTTAAAAACGATCAACGCGATAAGGCTTTGGATCGATGTGAGTGTCTGCACTGGTGATCATTTCAGCGAGCAGCTTTCCTGTTCCTGTTCCCATTGAGAGTCCTAACATGCTGTGACCTGCTGCCATCCATGCGTTTTGAAATCGTGGAAGTCGACCGATTAGCGGGACACCATCGGCACTCATGGGACGCCAGCCAGACCATTTTTCTTGAATCGGTTCTGCCGTCGGTTCTTTGAGGTAATGCTTGGCTCCATTTAACAAGAGATTGAGTCGGCGCTCCCGAATGGAGGTGTCGAACCCTGCGAATTCCATTGTGGAACCGATGCGGTAGCCGGTCTGCATCGGAGTGATTGCAACTCGATGCTCTTCGAAGATCATTGGATATTTTGGGCAACTTGTTGGTCGTGGCATCGTGAGTGAGTATCCCTTGCCAGGCTGAATCGGAATCTTTGCCTGCAATTGTTTTGCCAGCAGAGAGGACCAGGCTCCGGTAGCGAAAACGACTTGATCGGCTTTGATCGTTCCTGTTGAAGTTTCGACAGCTGAAATTGCGTCATGCTTGCTGACGATGCTTCGGAATTCACAATTCTCGATGATCTGCACTTCGTTTGCGAGTAATCGTGATTTCCAGGCGGACATCACTTTGTCAGGCCGGACATGGGCATCACCTTCATAAAGCCATCCACCAGCGATGCAAGGTTTGAGTGCTGGTTCAAGTTCGTTCAAGGCTTCTCCAGCGAATGCCTTACCAGCCAAACCGTATTCTTTATGCAGCAATTTGTCGGTCTCTGCGTATTCATGGAAATGATGTTCGGAATTGTGAACAAAGAGCAGTCCTTGAGTCTCCCATTCACAATTTTGTAGTTCGCCTGATTCGAACAACGACTGGTAAAGTTCGCGAGACGAATTCAACAATGCCTGACGAGCATAACCTGCGGCGAGCATGTCTTGATGATTGCACTTTCGAGCAAAGTGGAGCATCCACTTGAAGAGTTCGAGATCGAAACGCATCTTCACCGAGAATGCGGAGTCCTTCTTGAACATCGTTCTAAGAGTCGAAGAGATCGCGCCTGGTTGGCACAAAGGAAGAATATGGCTGGGGGAGATGAATCCGCAATTCGCATGAGAGCAGGCGCTGCCGAACATTGCGCGATCAATCACGGTGACTGCCGCTCCGCTTTTATTCAGGTAGTAAGCGCATGCGGCTCCAACGACTCCACCGCCGATCACGACAATATTAGGTTGCTGCGGAAGTTGTTGTGTCTGCTCGTTCAATGTTGAATCCCGAATCGAAATGGATCGTTGAGATCAAGGATGAGGGTTGCTTCGGCATTCACGTAAGCAGTGCCAGTGATGCTTGGAATGAGTTCGCCGTCTCGTTCCGAAATCGAACCTTCGAACAGACTGCCGATGATACTTTCTTGACGAAAAACTTGACCGGGGGCGAGTTTGCCATCCGTATGAAGGCAGGCAAGCTTCGCGCTTGTCCCAGTTCCACAAGGTGAACGATCGTAGGCGCCGCCAGGACAAAGAACGAAATTCCGGCTGTCGTTGTTCGGATCTTCAGGAGCGGAGAAGAGTTCAATGTGGTCGATTTCCTGATGATCTTTTCCCGTGATACCACTCGCCTTTAACGCTTCACGAATTTTCAAGGTAACACTTCTCAGATGCTCAACGTTTGAGAGAGTCAATTCTTGACCATGATCATTCACCAGGAAGAACCAGTTCCCTCCCCAGGCAATGTCGCCTCGTATTTTCCCCAATTCATCGACTTCAATCTCGACATTTTTCCGATATCGATACGCCGGAACGTTTTGAATCGTGACTTTGTTCCTCTCTGTTAATTCAAATTTTACAGTGCCAACAGGTGTGTCGAGTTTATAATGACCCGATTTGATTCGTCCGAGGTACTCATGAGCAACAGCAACACCGATTGTGCCATGACCGCACATATTGAGAGGACCAATGTTGTTAAAAAAGATGACACTGGCGATTGAGTCAGGATTGATCGGTGGACGTAAGAGAGCACCGACCATGACATCGGACCCTCGCGGTTCGTTCACGACTGCTGAGCGAAACTCGTCGAACTCTTTCTGAAAACGGTCTTTTTGTTCGAGAAGCGTTCCTGTCCCGAGATCAGGTCCACCGGAAATGACGATCCGTGTCGGCTCACCGCCAGTGTGAGTGTCGATAATACCGACTCGCTGTAATGTCGCTTCATCCGAAAAAGGAGGCATGTTTATTCTTTTCTAATCTCTGCTGAATGAGGATGCTTCCACTTTTTCTGATCTGGGATCAACAATCAAGGCTCTTCATGAGAACATTCACTGAACCTGAAGTTGTTAATCTGGGAGAAACAGGTCAACTTTTCCTTCCGTGCACCTTCTAACGGTCATCACTATTGTAGGAAAGAATCATCTTATGACGGTTCTTTGGTCGATAAACCGAAGGCAGGTATCCCTCCGGAATGCTCCTGACTGTTTGTTTTAAAGGAAAACGCTGAGTTTAGCGTTAGATTTTAAGGCAGGGTCACATTCAATTCTCAAGCCCGGAGGATCTGCCAGAGGGGAGCGACCGCTCATGCGGATGTACCGAGGATGGATTCGTCGAAAATGGGGACTGGCAGCCGCGATGCTGGCTGGAATTGGTGTTGGTTGCGCTCACTCGCGAACTGATGTCAATTATCTTGGCGAACCAAATGTCAGCTATTATAAGGGTCATGCAACTCAAATTGACTACCCTGCAGTTGATGCTCCTTTGGCATCGGAGGTCGTCACGACACGACCACCGTTGACTGTCCGAGACAAGGCAAATCTGCCGATTCGAGAAATTGCACTCGGCGAAGCTGTTCAAACTGCCCTTTCAAATAGCCAAATCATTCGTACGGCAGGGACGTTCCTTTCAACCGGAAATGCTCTCTACACCAATCCAGATCGAGTTTCGTCGATTTATGATCCTGCGATTCAGGAAAGCGGCGTTCTTTTCGGAGGTCGAGGTGTCGAGGCGGCTCTTTCAGCGTTTGACGCTCAACTTCAATCAAGCATGATCTGGGGTCGAGACGAACAGGCGCAGAATAATTCTGCCCTGGGTGGAGGAATTGGCGGCGGCAGCGCACTTATTCAAGAGACCGGGGTCTTTTCATCCTCACTGTCGAAGACATTTGCACACGGTGGCAGTGTCAGTCTGAATCAAAATACAACATATCGTGGGACGAACTCGCCTTCGCTCTTTCCTTCTGCATATTCGGGTAATATGCAACTTCAGTATCAGCTTCCACTTTTGGCAGGTGCTGGAACGGAATTTACACGAATTGCTGGTCCGATTGGGCAGTCTTTCGGCGGCATCTCCGGGGTCTCTCAAGGTGTGCTGATTGCTCGCATTAACAACGACATCACTCTTGCCGATTTTGAAGCGTCGGTTCGGAATCTTGTGTGGGATGTCGAAAATGCCTACTGGGATCTTTACCTCGCTTACCAGGTTTTTGATGTCGCCACGCAAGCTCGTGACTCGACTGATTCGCTCCGAAAATATATTGATTTGAGGGTCACCGGAGGGGCCAGAGAATTTACACGAGCCGATCTGCATCAGGCTGAGGATCAATTTTTTGCAGCAGAAACCTCGGTCAATAATGCTCAGTCACGGATTTATGATGCGGAAATTCGTTTGCGGCGACTACTCGGCTTGTCGGTCAATGATGGAGAAATTTTGAGGCCGCAGGATTCGCCTGTCTCTGCCGAACTTGTCGCGGACTGGTATTCTTCGCTCACGGAAGCTTTGACGCATCGCGTTGAGCTTCGACGCCAGAAATGGAACCTCAAGAGCCTCGAACTACAACTTCGTGCCGCGGAGAGTTTGACTCGTCCGCGCATGGATTTCATTGGTGGTTACCAAGTCAATGGCTTTGGCGATGACCTATTGAATTACAACCAGCCGAAGCTCGACAATTTCTACGAAACGATTGCCGATGGAGACTACACCGGTTGGAATCTTGGTTTACAAATGAGTTGGAGCATTGGGCTTCGTTCTGCAAAAGCTCAGGTTCACAACTATGAACTCCGTTTCGCAAAAGCACAAAAAGTGCTGTCAGAGCAGGAAGAGGAAATCAGCCACGAACTGGCAATTTCTTTCCAGGAACTGGCAAAAACGTACCGAGCAACCGAAATTTCCTACAACCGAATGAACGCTGTCGAGCAGGAAATCTATTATCGCCGCTTGAGAAACCTTGAGGTCGACCCTGCTGACTTATTGCTCAGAGCAATTATCCGCAAAGGTGAAGCTCAAACGGCCTATCATCAAAACCTGGTTGAATACAACAAAGCGATTACAACCTTCCAGATGCGTAAAGGAGCCTTGCTCCGACATAATGGAATTGCACTTGCTGAAGGTGGATGGGATCCTTGGGCGTATGAAGATGCGAACTTCAACAGCAACGCCCGCCTGCACTCCAAGCCAAAAAATCGCATGATTCAAGAGCCAGAAGCATTCTCTGGACCTGCACCGTTCGGGGGTGTTTACTTCTCGAACCAGGAAGGTCAACTGGAAACACCGGATCAAATCGACGAAAAAATGAGTGAACCGACCCCAGTGAATGACAAATCCGACCCAGATGAGCAACCAGCGAAGCCGCTCCCTGAGAACGAAAAAGTTCCAGCTTCAAAAGTACCAACACCAGAACCACTGAAGAAGCCAAAGTATTCACCACCACCGGCCCCTCCAGCTGAAGAAGCTAAAACCTCCGCACTCGAAGTTTTCAAAAAGCCATTCGTGCTGAAAACCGAGGAGTAGATCTTCATCGAGGACAATTGAAAATGTCCAATGACGTTACTCTTTTGCCTCTTTCGTGGTGGATCCTGCAACCGGCACTTTGGCAGATTTCTGTATTGCTTCGATGAACATGGCAGTTTCGTCGCGTTCTTCCATCCCGGGTGGTGGGGTGTAACTAAAACGTTGAGCGGGGACAGGTTCATTGAGAATGACGTTCGCAAGCGAGACTGTCAAAATTGGTCGATAAGAACTCTCTTCCTCTGTGATTTTTTTCAAGTATTGGAATTTCTTAGGGAAGAGCGTCGCTTTACTGAACGTGATGCGGACACGGTCTGGCAGAAACTCTTGAATTTGTCCCGAGAGTCCACCAAGGCCGACGAGTATTCGGTCTTGCTCTCCGGGGTTCCAGACGCACTGAACGATTACAACAGGCTCACCATCTACCACCCCTTCTCGAATTCCGTCAAAAATCATAGTCCTTTCTAAAGAGGCCAGAATCGCTGGAAGCCCTCCGATTCCAATTTCTGCGGCTCGAAAAACTTCTGGTTTGTCTAAATCGAGTTCAACTGCCTGAATGATTTTCCGAATATCGCGTCGCGTCAATTCTATTTGAGGGGGAGCAGCTGTCTTTGAAGCAGAAGGCTTCGTGCGAATTTGCCGTCGTGTATGCAAGATTTGACCATCGCAAACTTCGAGGAAATCTCCTTCCATTTCGCCTAGTTTGACTGAATACTCAATTCGAGTTTTAAAGCCATTCACAGCGGAGTACTTTCCAGAGGCCAGAAAGTGAAAATCTCCCAACGCGATGCTTTGAGTCATATCCGCCTGCACTGACTGAAAGTCAAACAACCGGGTTCGGGAGTCCTTGACGACCTGCAAAGCCTTCTCGTCTTGAACCGGAACATCTTTGATCTCTGAGGTTTCCGTCGATTCCACAACAGATTTCTCAGGTGCCTCTTTCGCCTGCGGCCAAGCGAAAACGACTCGTAACGAACACGTCAAAGTGAACAGGAGCGCGAATGTTAAAATGTACGGATTTTTCATGTTCTCTCGAAAATGCCGAATTTACCAAAGATGTGGGTCACTTCAGTCCGATTAGAGAAGAGACCGTGAGCCTTTTGCATCATCTTTATAGACGACAGAAGGCAGAACAATACAGGCAGTCGACATTTTTCGTCGCTGCGTAAATCAATTTTAACCGTCAGTGACAGTGTTGGTCGACCGCAATCTTGAGCGATTCAACGAGACCAGAACGGAAGAGGTCAAACGATGAGACTCTATTTTCTGGCTTTGGGAACATTGCTAATCGTCTGCGTAGGATGCGCAAGTGATGGCACAAGGCTTCTCCAAAACGATGATTACCATGCCCCTCCTGCCGAGATGATGCAGCGTCCCGGCCCCATGGTGGGAGGTCCTGGTCCCGGTGTGATTCAGCAAGTCAGCCACCAGATGCCCGGTCCTCGCGGTCCGGTAGGCATGGGTGGTCCTGGTGGACCATTCCCTGGCCCTGGTCCATCGATGATGGTAATGGGTCCACCACGGGGACCAATGGTCATGGCAACCTCACAGGTTCGATTTCTCGGTCCTGAAGGAATGCATGTCGGTTGGCAAATCGGACCTACATTTGCTGAAAACCAGCTGATGGCACCAGGCCGTTACAACTTCCGACAGGCAGCAACTTACCGTCTCAAGCTGACCAACATCCCTGGTCGCGAAGGTTTAGTTGTTTACCCATCGTTGCACGTCTATCCGACGCTACCAATGACTGCCGCCTACCTGGAACACAATGCACTGCCAATGCGAATCACAGACGAAGACCTCGATCAAGTCGAGACTAATAACTTCGTTACAAAAGTGATCTACCTCCCGGATGCGAAGTACCAGGAACTTGCCATTGCAGGTGTCGAAGAGCTTGTCTCGACACGACTCCTTCCAGGTCAAGACCCTATTTCCGAAGCGGATCGCCGTGGAACGATCATGGCTGTCATCCGCATGGGTAACATGGACCTTGAAATGCCAGGACAGTCCGGCGGAGTCCAGAAAGCTTCACACATCGAAACTGTTGATGGTGAGCAAGATCAACACGTCCCTCCGATGCCAATTGGATCACATATCGGAATCGGACGAGGTGGAGTTCCTTCTGACCTGATGGTGGGTGGACCTTCGGCACCTGGACAACCTCCTTACAATCCTATTGCTGGTGTCGGTGGCGTTCCAATGTACGGATACCCGTCTACGAGCACTCCAATCGGACTTCCTGGCCCGGCACACATTCCACTTGGAAGACCTGCTGGCCTGAAATCGCACACCATGCGAAACACAACCGATTACGACATTCCCAAGCCGGTTGACCACATGCTGATCGATGTTCGTCACGAGCCTGGTATCAGTATGCCACAACCTGTGAAGTACATGCAGTACACCGAAAAACACCCATCATACTCATCCGGTGATCTTTCGGTTCCAGCATGGGCACAACCATAGTTTTGACATGAAACGGGGGAGCCGCTGGCCCCCCGTTATTAACTTTAGAAAGCCGCTTACTTCCACAGGTAAGCGGCTCTCTTCGCAACTCAACCATTGCGACAAAAAGCTGACAAACATGATCGAACGCATCTCCAGATTGTACTTGGCAATTCTCCTGAGCACGCTTCTGTTCACAACACTTGCGACGGCACAGGATCGCCATTTCCCGTTGAATCATCGCCAGCCGACCGGGATGGCTGGTCGCTGGAGCGTGCTGACTCACCCACAGAAATATGGGTATATTCAACCAATCGAAGTTCATCTCCCTTCCGCGGGGAACGTCACTTTCTACCAGGGCAACCCAAAGAATGCAGTGCAGACAACAGCACCTTCCCAGGCAGGAATGATGGTCGGACACAGCTATCGAATTCGCATCAGTGGGATGCCTGAATTTCCAGGTGCGGAACTCTATCCCACGGTTGAAATTTTGGATCAATTGCATCCACCTGCGGGGAAGACTCAAAATTTCCCGATCCCGATCGAAATCACCGCCGCAGAAATTAAAATTGTGATGCAGGATCGAATGGTCACAAAAGTGGTCTATCTCGAACAACCTGACATCGCAGCCCCTATCGAACAGGGCAGACGAATCCATACGGAAAATTTACCGGTCACTGAAAACTTACTCGAAGCTGCTGACGAACGGGGTCGACCGATGGCAATTATTCGTGTCGGAGGTCGAATTCCCGATTCAACTTCGCCGATTGATGCCTTCTACAGTAATTCTCCACTTGTCGTCCCCCCGCAATAAGACTTTGTCTTTCGCCAGCACGAACAGAATCTCCCAGCTTTTACTGAGTGAAACAGCAATGAAGAATTCAGAACTCCGCCAGCGACTCAGTCGCGCATCCCTGATCCGAACCATCGCACCCGTATTGATGGGCGGAGCAATTCTCTTCAGTTCTTCCTGCTCGAATGTTCGAGAGTTTGCCAGCAAGCCGTTCCATAAAGATGCTCCAGTTGCAAACAATGAGAAGAAGTCCGACGACGGGGGAGTCAAGCACGCATACGCTTCGAAATCGGAAAAACGGGACAGTCAAGACGGAGACTTCATTAAACTCCTTGAATTCAAAATGCAGGAATCCGAGGGCAAGGGACAACCGCAGCGACAAACAACACAAGCTGGGCAACCTACTGTGGAAGATCTCATTTCCGCTGGCGAAGATCCGTTTCTTAGTTCCATGCCTGTAAGCCCTCCAGCAGTTGCCGACAATGTCGAATCGGCTCAAATTGAAACGCAACCCGTTCCGGAGTTACCTCAACCACAAGTTGTTCAGGCAGCGGTCGAAGCACCAGTCGCCCGACCGTTCGTTGTTGACCAAACAATTCAACTGATATCCGCCAAGGAAATTCAGCACGAGCCACTTCCATCTACCGAGGACGCAGTTGCGTTTGCACCTGAATCTCGCACTGCTGGTGAGCTTCCCGTTTGTGAACTGCCTGCCTGTCCTCCATTTCAGGCATCTCCACCACCTGCTGTTGCTCCAGCCTTCTCTTTTGCGAATGTGCCACGATTTCCGACACCTGAAATTGTCGGAGATGAATATATTCATGATGGCGGTGACGAAGGAACAAAAGTCTATTACACAGACTCCACGAGACATGGTCTCAATGTCGAAGATACCGTTGTTGAATGGACGGACGATCTGGGTGTGGCTCATGTTAAACCAAGTACCCGGGTCAGTGTTTACTCTCCAAAATTCGCCGCCGTACGCTCTGTCTCGTTGCCGCAGACTGGCGTGAACATCCACAAATTGGCAGGCCATCAAGATCGAACGAAAGTTGCTGGTATCGATACACAACTCGTCATCGACGAAAAAGTTCACAACGACGAAGCGCTCGCTATGCTGATGAGATCACGACCAAGTGGACTCGAAGCCAAATCAACGGACACTTCCGTACATCAAACAGTCAACGCCAGGAAGCATGTCAAATTACTGAATGTTTACGAAGATTTCCGCTTCTTCAGAGATGGTCAATTTGCCCGAGTCAACAGTGCCATCATTGGAGAGGCCATTGAAGCAGCGATTGCCTGGAACGGTGATCGTGGGGTCGTGATTTACGCTCACGACCTGGCCGGTCAGGAAGTTCAGGGACGCTTCACTTCCCAGGATTACACAGCCGTTGAAGATCGCAGCACACCTGGCGACTTGAAGATCGTGAAAATTGTCGACAAAACCGTTGCCAAACCGGGTGATGAACTGACGTTTACAATCCGATTCGACAACGTCGGAGACCGCGCGCTTCAAAATGTCCGCGTTGTCGACAACTTGTCACCACGCCTGAAGTACATTGATGGTTCAGTCGATTCGAATCGCGATGGCAAACTCGACACCGAAGACAATCAACGCGGCAGTCAAGTTCTCAGCTTCACTTTCGACGGAGAACTCAAAGGCCACACCGGCGGCTGGATCTCGTTCAAGTGCATCGTGAGATAGTCATTGATCGAGGGTTATCCGCACATTCAAAGTGTGGTGAAACATATTCTCTACTGTGCGTACCACGTCAGTAACTTTTCCAGGTTCCCTGAGTGGGCGATTGTGGTGACGCGTTTCTTTGAACTCCATGTTCCGAACACCTGTGAATATCCGTGTTGGTGATCGACGATTTGCAGTGCTTCTCTGATGTCTTCAGGGGTGATTGAGGTGCGTTTTTGCGTGACCGCTCGCCAGCGAGCAAGCCACAGCGTGATCGGGTAAGTGAGGACTAACGCCTGAAACCCCTCGATCAATGAAGTGTCATAGTATGCTGGTCCGCAAAAGTGCATTCCCTGAATTTTCACTCGGAAGTAGCGAGTGAGCAGTTCCTCCGCTTCGTCAGGCACTGGGCCAAACGAACCTTCGAGGGCACTGACTGAAACTTCTCCCAGGTCCGGATGCAACTGCGGAAGTGCCCCCTTACCGGAACTCAAGCGTGCCGCCGCCTTGAGTTGGCGAAAGCGACCTCTGAATGACGTGTCCATCGAAGCAAACGTATCCTTGCGGGCATACTGACCTGCCAGAAGTCGAAACTGCATCAAGGCAACTTTCGCAGGCGCCACAGCTTCAGGGATCGAAGGAACTTCTGCCGGTGTCGCCTCGACGAGGAGATCAAGAAGTTCTGCAAGGCGCTCTCCACGAATGTTCTGATAGTTTGTTTGCTCGATCAAATTGAGCCAGAACAGTGTTCTCAGGAGTTTCAGCGTGATCGGTGTTGCCTCGTCCTCCATGGACAGATCAAGTCGATTGACGATTTCGAGAGTCTCTTCCCAATCAAGTTGAGTCTGACCAGTCAACTTGGGAGGTGGGGTCTCCTCCCGGTTCTTCGGGACAACGAGTTCGGCGATTTCTCGAATGTCCTTTTTTTGTCGAACGAGAGATTTTCCCAAATTCTGCGTTACGCTGGGACAACTGAACCGCAGGCTCACGGTAATGCCATCCCCTTTTGGATGAAAAGCGTAAGGATAAATTCGACATGCAAGAGGTTTCGCAGCCTCACCGAACTTTCCATGAATTCGGCAGAGTCCCTGATCGTCCAGAAAGATGCAGGCACCATCAGGTTGCTGCGCGAGTCGCACTTTCTTCCTGCCTACTTTCACAATGGGTTCAATCCCCTGCGGAAGCTCGCCGGACGCTTCCCAGCCTTGAGTTTCAATCCGCCGCTGCTCCTCTTCGGTAATGAAAATCCCGTGCTGCTTGCAACAACCACTGCAATTGTGGCAATTCCAGTTTTGGATTGTCGGCAGCTCAATTTGCAGTTGCACCATAAATCGGTCGATAGTCGCGAAAGGAGTTTTTGTTTATTGTTGTAGGAAAGTCTACAACAGACGATAATGAGAGCGAACCCTGGGATGATCATTGTGTCATCTCTCAATCAGCTTATTCACATTCGGTCACAAATTTCAGAGCACAATTGTAAAAGGTCAAGTTCTTGGGAGAACCACAGCGCGAGAAACTGGAAGCTCATGCTCAGAAATGCGTGATCGTCGCGGTGATTGATCCTCTCTCTGGGAGAAACCGTGAGACCGCTTTTGATGAAATGGAAGGGCTGATCACGACTGCAGGCTCTGAGGTTGTGGGCAAAATTCAGCAAGTGCGACACAAACCTGACGCTGCGACCTACATCGGAAAAGGGAAGCTAATCGAACTCAAAGAATTGATTGGCGCCACCGACGCCGACTTAATCGCCTTCGATGCGGACCTTTCCCCATCGCAAGGGAAAAAAATCGAAGAAGCGACAAACACCCAGGTTGTCGACCGCAGCGAAGTGATTCTAGACATCTTCGCCACACATGCCCGAACGCATGAGTCCAAGCTACAAGTCGAACTTGCACAACTGCTTTATTTACGTCCTCGACTCATGAGGATGTGGACTCACCTGGAACGAATCGAAGGTGGAATCGGAAGTGGAAAAGGGCCTGGTGAAAAGCAACTTGAAACCGACCGACGACTGGTCGACAGACGAATTTCCGAACTGAAGCGAAGGCTTGGAGAAGTTGTTGATCGGCGGGAACGTCAAGCAGCCAGCCGGACTCAACACATGACGGTCTCGCTCGTCGGGTACACGAACGCTGGCAAAAGTACGCTCATGAATGCGTTGACCGACGCAGATGTCTATATCGCTGACAAACTCTTTGCAACCCTCGACACTCGGACTCGAAAATGGACGTTGCCACATTGGGGCGAGGTTTTACTGAGCGATACTGTCGGATTCATTCGCGATCTGCCGCATCACTTGGTGGCATCCTTTAAGTCAACTTTATCCGAAGCACGCCATGCTGACTTGCTCTTGCATGTTGTCGACAGTAGTCACAATGAAGCATTGCAACACGTCGAAACGGTCAATCAGGTACTGGCAGAAATTGGCGTCGATAGTACGGATCCGATTTTGGTTCTGAATAAAATTGATGCTGCTGAAAACCGAGCAAAGGTTGATGTCCTGCGGGCGAAATTTCCGAATTCCGTTACTGTCAGCGCGAAAGAAAAAGTTGGTTTCGATAAACTTCGCGACGCTGTTTGTCATCGGCTTGCAGATGGATATCTCGAAGCACGGGTTCAAGCCTCGGCAGGCAACGGTAAGGTATATGCTTTTCTTTCCGAACATGCTGAAGTCGTCAGTACGGAGTACGACGAAAACAGTGTCATCTATGAATGCCGAATCCCCCGCCGTTTCGCATACGGTCTCACGCAAGCGGGAGCGAGTGTGACTCACACCGATGGTTCGCCGCTTCAAACTGAATCAAACGACGAATGGTAACTGATTTGTTTCGCCTCACACTTTAAGTGTGAGGCAAAAGGAAACTTATAATGCGGCAAAGTACCGGGATTGCAGAACTCGACGGGATGCTAGGTGGCGGACTGCTGCCGGGAACACTCACAGTTGTTCTGGGAGCAACAGGCATCGGCAAAACTCAACTCGGCTTGCAGTACCTTCATCAGGGAAAGAGCGACGAAAACGAAGCTGGGATCATTTTCGACATGACTTCCCGGGGCGATACGCAAAGCCATGCAGACTACGCACAACGGCTTTTCGATTGGTCGCTTAGAGATCGCCCACTCGAGCTGACGGAGTCCCTGCCCAGCGATATCTGGAAAACGGAAATTGCACGCTGGGATGCACTTCATCTATTTCAAAGGACGGGACGTCGGGTCACGATGTCTGACATGGATTTCGACCAAAAGAAAGAATGGAAGGCAGATCTCAATCGAAAACTGAGCGAGACAATTGCTTTCTTCTACGGAAACTTTTGTCACGGTGTCAGACGCTGTGTGATTGATGGAATCGAACCAGCCGACCGGGCGAGTGACTCGTTTCAATTTGATTTATTCGAGTACATCTACCACCAGATATTACGGAAGGATGCGGACTGGGTTGCTCGCGACTTCTTTCGCGTCGACTTTCGCAATAATGAAGAACAGGTCCAGAAGCACATCTACGACTGGAAATCCATCGGCTGCCTGATGCTTTGCACGACGCACGAAGTGATGCTCGACGATCTGTTGTCGCGTCAGATTGAGAGCGGCGACGTACTCTCGAACGCGAACACAATTATTCTGATGGGGAAAATTCGCGAAGGCACGAAGATCGGAAGAGGCTTGCACATCGCCAAACACCGCGGCAGCGCCTGCAACGATGCAATTCGCATGTTTAAAATCACCGAATCTGGTCTCTCATTGCAGTGATTTAAAGCGTCGTCTGCAGTGGATCACCCTGGCAGCACAGCAATCGATTCTTAGAGCAGATTGCTCTTTCCTGTGCTCGCGCGACTTACTTTATTTAAGTGCCGATTTCCAGCAGTGAAAACGCTGACTTCCACGAGGCACAACGCGAATACCATACGAAAAGTGATCTACCTAGAATCCGGAATTCGTTCGAGGAGGCCGGGAAGAAGGGCGCGTTGTCGCTTTCGGACGCGCCGCTGGCGAAGAATTTTCGTCAGAGATGATCATCTCATCGGTAATCCGCAAGATGCACCGGAAGCCGATGTCGACGGAACTTTTACGAAGATTCGCGTGTCCCCGTGTCCAAAGGTGCCAGCTGTCCCGGGAACCCTTAACGACTCGTTCTGATTGAGAATTTGAACGTTTCGGACCACGAGGATCTCTTAAAATTTCCCCATCTGATGATGCTAAGTATGCACTGTCGGAGTACCAGTCCGCGGTCCATTCTCGGACGTTGCCTGCCATATCGTAAAGGCCTGTTGGAGTGAGATCTGTGGGCCGCGAGGCGACAGGCAATATCGTTTCGAAAAGTCCATCTTTCCTTGGAGGGTGCCCATTTCCCCAAGGGCAACTATTTCCGCGAGGACCGCGAGCGGCACGTTCCCACTCCGCTTCAGTGGGAAGAGACTTCCCGCGTGATTCGGCATACTTCACTGCAAAATTCCAGGCAACTCCAGCCGCAGGATGTTGCGGAGAATCTTGATCGCCCAATTGAGATCCTTGCAGTTCGCTCTTTTTTATTTCACTCAAAAAATCCTGATACAATACGGAAGTCACCTCGGTCACATCCATATAAAACGGCGAAACGAACGCAAAGTGTTCGGGCGCGGCATCCGCAGGTCCAGAATTCGTTCCCTGAGTAAAGACACCTCCATCGATTAGAACCATTTCCGCACCGTCTGCTTGACAGAGTATTCGATTTGGAAAACCGCGTTCGTTGACTTCGGCGTCGGTCGCCTGAACGAAGCCTGAAGGCAACCTGAGATTGATTTCATCATTCTGAACATCGCGACCTTGCTCATCAACACGCGGTTCGACCGAGACGTACGAGCTATCCACGACAGGTCTGCCGAGTGCGTACAAATTTTGCTCTGGCACTTCATCCGGAGGGATGACCAGCATGCCAGGCGCATTCGGGGCAACCCGAAAGTCGTTGGACGTCTTCTCTTGCCCTGATTCTTCGCTCAACTCTTCGGATTTTGATTTGCGCTTCGAGTCGACACGTTTGGCCGTTGATCGTGATGGTGCGGCTGCCGTGGGAGGTGGAATCGAAGCAGGCATTTCCTTCACAGGAGGTGGCGGAACGGAATTGGAATCACCACAACCACAGAAGAGAAGGCCAACACAAAGAGAAACAATTATGGATCGCCACATTTTTCATTCCCGATCGACAAGACAGGTATCAGGTTCCATTGTCCAAGACAAAAACGTCGGAATCAATGATTGTCAACGAAAAAAGGAGGAGAAAGCTGAAGCTTTCTCCTCCTTTTTAAATATCGCAGCAATGCCATCGACTAACGAGCAGATCGCACGCGAGGTTCACCCTTTGGTGTTGCCTTGGTGTCCGCATAAAGTCCACCTTCTTTAGCAAAATGTTGAGCAGATGCAAGAATTTGCTGAGCACCCATTAGTTGAGCTCGCGAAAAGTAAGGCGTGTTGGCAGCAGCAACACGATCATATTCTTTCGCTGCCAATTGTTGCCAACTCATCCCACTCGAAACGTGCCAGGCAGCGGCTTGAGCTGCTGCTGGGTTCAGCTTACCTGTCCCAATCATATCAATCAGAGTCAGCAAGACTGGATCACTGGTGAATTTTTCAGCAGGCAGAACGACGTATTTGCTCCGAGGGTGTGGATCAGCCTTGCCGTGTTCAAGGCAGACGGAAACGTAAGGAACGCTCAGAGTTTTCTGTGGTGGAATTGAGAAGAAGCCTCCTCCTCCACCTTGTTGACCGCCACCACCCTGTTGACCACCACCACCACCTTGGGTTTGTTGACCACCACCCTGTTGACCGCCACCCTGTTGACCACCACCACCAGTGCCACCGAACTGGGCCAGTGGAGTGACAACGAAACTTGTTGGAAGTTTCACACTGATTGGTTCATCAGTTTTATTGGTCATCAGCAGTTTTCCACCAAATGGATCCTTGGCAATCGGGTTGACGGCGATCTCACCGCTTTCGATCCCTTCGAACATTTCAACCTGCTTGGCAGCTGGGTCAAATTTCGTTTTGGTGAGTGGTCGAGCAGCCTCGACAAGATGGGAAGAAGCAAATTGGACACCAACAACCACTGCAATTGCAGTAATGAACCGAGCAGACTGCGGCAATCGCGTCATAACATTCGCCTCTTAAAGAGATGAGAGATTGTAATTCGCTACAACGATAAAGTAGCGATATTTGTAATTGTAATGGTTGAACCGATAAGATCGTTCTGACCGCGCAACCGCGAATCAATGAAAAACCATCTCACATATCTTATCGATCACTGAAAGCCATGTTCAATGAAAAATTTACTATTCCGCGTGAATTCGCACCATTCCTTGGGGTGACTGGATGCATTATCCGCATTTCTGGTAGAGACTTATTTAGAATTTCCCATGATCCGCGAACAGACCGTAGGCGTTATCAGTAGTAAACGTGCAATTGTTACTTTCATCAACAAGCAAAATGGAGAATTTCCTTGGCTGGTCGATCTCTGGAGCCGGAATACATTGTTGAAACGGTCAGGATTCTCAAAAACCGCATTCATGAACGCTTTCCTGGCGCTGGACTGACCCAGGTCTGTGAGGATCTCCTTGAGATCGCACAACAGGCCAAAAATCGCTCGGTTGCGATTGGTCGTCCGATGTTCGGAGTTCGAATTCTCTCCGGGATTGTGATTTTGGGGATTCTCGTGAGCGTCGTCTTCGGCGCACGATTGGTTCGAATCCCTAACCCACCGATTCCGGCTTCGGAATTCATTCAAGTGATCGATGCCGGATTTAGTGCTCTTGTACTGATCAGTGCGTTGCTTGTTTTCCTCTTCACCTTGGAAATTCGCGTCAAACGGGCACGGGCGATGTATGCGATTCACGAAATGCGTTCGCTGGTCCACATCATCGATATGCACCAGCTGACGAAAGACCCTGAACGTGTTTTATGGCGTGACTCAGCACAGGACACGAAGTCCTCTCCGAAGCGGACGATGGATCGATTCCAACTCTATCGCTACCTAGATTACTGCTCCGAGATGCTTGCGTTATGCGGAAAAATCGCCGCCCTGTATGCCGAAAATTTTCCAGACTCTCAGGCAGTCGCCGCCGTGAATGATCTTGAAAATTTAACATCCGGACAAGGCCGAAAGATCTGGCAAAAGATCATGATTCTCCATGCCGCTCCTCAGCAAGAAGAAAAGGGGAATACTGTTTGTGAAAAAATCGAGTCGAACGAAAGCATATCGTAACTGTTCAAGGATGTCGCTTCTGAGATTAGTGAAACGCATTGTCACTTTGTTGGTTCATGCCATTACAAATGCTCAAAGAAGAAGAACCGCGAATGGACACGAATGAAACAGATGAATTCGTGTCCATTCGTGGTTCTTGAATCGTTCAACGATTGTGAAGACATTAGAGATCTGAATTTGAAACGAAAATCCCCGACACCCTCGATTTCTTTTTCTCCGTGACTCTCCGTGGTGAACTCATTTTTCACTCACTAAAATGTTCGAAGAGCTATCAAATCAACGTTGATTGGTTGCCCATTTCAACTAATGTCTTTTCACTGCACCCATGAAAACCATCCGACTTCGTATCGCCTACGATGGCACCGACTATGCCGGTTGGCAGATTCAACCGAATCAAATCACGGTTCAAGGTGAAGTCGAAAAGGCTATCGAGGAACTGACTGGACAACGCATCAGCATCCTTTGTGCTGGGCGGACTGATTCTGGAGTCCACGCATTAGGACAAGTTGCGAGCTTTCGGAGTGACTTTAATATCCCGCCCAATCGTTGGCGTCCGGCGTTGCAATCAAAGTTGCCGGCGGAAATTGTGATTCTTGAATCGAATGAAGTTCCAGAAGATTTCCATGCGACCTTCTCGGCGAAATCGAAACGGTATCGCTATGTAATTTACAACAGCGTTGCAGACCATCCGTTCTGGCGACGATTCGTCTGGCGAATCAGTCAAAACCTTGATGCCGAAGCAATGCACGATGCAGCACAAACTCTAATTGGAAAGCACGACTTCCGCTGCTTTGAATCGCACTGGCCGAACAAGGCAACAAGCGTCCGCACGATTTCTAAGCTCTCAATCCATCGAATGTCGGACTGGAACCTGTGGTCGCCAGAACACACGAGCGATCAGCGAAGTGAGACACGCAGCGAATTTATTTGTCTTGAAATTGAAGCCGACGGGTTCCTCTACAACATGGTTCGCACGATCACCGGAACGCTCGTCAATGTCGGGCGCGGGACTTGGGAGAAGTCGGATGTCGAACGAATTTTGCAAGCTCAAGATCGAAAGATTGCAGGCGGCACCGCACCTGCCTGCGGACTGTACCTGGCTCAGGTGTACTACGACGTATAGAGCGAGAGAATTCCCAGTGCGGCGTAAATTTTCGGGTCAACGCAGGTTTTTGTCGTCTCTTTTCGTTTGAGCCAGGCCGCAATTTTGTTCAGCGGAATGACATGAACCTTAATATCTTCGGTCTCATCACCCCCACCGGCTTCGATTTGCACAACGTTGCGGACGAGGTAGAAGTCAATCATTTCTGTCGTCATTCCTGCCGAACTTGGACCGGAGAAGATGTATTCGAAATTGACTCCGACAAATCCGGTCTCTTCAATCAGTTCTCGCTTGGCAGCCAGTTCAAACGATTCGTTCTCTTCTCCAGAAATGTCGCCTGCAAGTCCGGCAGGGAGGTCGACAACTTTCTTCTGAACAGGCGGTCGAAACTGCTCGGTTAGCACAAGTTCGTCCTTCTCAGTCACAGCAACAACAGCGACCACACCAGAACCACGAGCGCGAGAAGCAAATTCCCAGCCTCCACGCTGTTGCAATCTCAGATGGTTCCCTTCATATAATGACTCAAGCTTCGTGCGCGCCATAGTGTTTCAACCTTCTGTGCTTTCACGTTGAACAAAGAAACCACCCAAAAGCTATTGTAGAGATTCAAAGTTCCCAGCCGAAAGGGCTGATCAAACAATCTTGCTGAAGCCCAAGATGAATACCGAAGAGACCTCCAAATATTTTGACCGAAAACTGACGCAAGGTGCGCGGCGGATACTGGAACGTTTTCACCTGCGAGTTGAGGAACTTCTCGTCAGCGGTGCCTCACCTTATCGCCTGTTGCTACAGGAATTGTTTCACGAAGAAAATCAGGCGACAGAAATTGTTGGTCTGCAACAGGAACATGTCACAACAATCGAAATCGTCGATGTAGAAGATGATCACTCGCAAACCCTGAAAGTCACAGAATGGCAAACTGTGCTGCTGCGGCATGCAGATCGATACGCGATCAGCAGTTCGGTCGAAGCAACAACAGGTACCGAACATTTGCTCCTGGCAGCCTTGGAACTCGATGAATGGACGCGAAGTTTTTTCAGCGGTCATGGAGTTCTTCTGGACGATCTCACAGCGGAAATCTGTCCACCAGAATCTGAACTGCTCCTTGGCGACGCCGAACCGATTCGTGTGAAACCTGCCGGCGTCGGTGCGATTGATGAACCGACGCTCCACCGCATTCTCGACGCATCCGCAAACCGTTGCCGGGAAGGACTTCGCGTTGTCGAGGACTTCGTCCGATTCAGTCTGGACGATTCCTTCCTATCGCGATCACTCAAAGAGTTGCGGCATCAAATCACTACGACTCTTAAGCATCTGCGACAGGAAAGGTGGGTCTCGTCACGAGACACCACCCACGATGTCGGCACGACGACATCAACTCAATCCGAAGTCTTTCGAGGAACTCCGGTCGACGTCGTTCGTGCCAACATGAAGCGAACCGAAGAAGCACTGCGGAGCCTTGAGGAGTACGGCAAGCTCATCGATGCCGAACTGAGCGGTCGCCTCGAACAGTCTCGTTATCTCTTCTACACGATTGAGAAAGCGATCGAGACAAACCTGACAAGCCGTGAACGGTTGGCGGACCGCCGACTCTATCTTCTCGTTTCCGCCAACAATTGCCGTTACGGGATTGAAACAACCGTCCGAGACACGATCGCGAAAGGAGTTGATATCGTACAACTTCGCGAAAAATCACTGCCGGACCGTCAGTTGATCGATTTAGCGAAACACGTCAGAGAGTGGACATACGAGCACGATGCGTTGATGATCGTCAATGACCGCCCAGATATCGCGATTGCCTGCAATGCCGATGGAGTTCACCTGGGGCAAGATGACATGGCGATTCACGAAGCCCGCAAGATCGCTGGCAGCCGGATTTTGATTGGAATGTCCACTCACAACATCGATCAGGCGAAAGAAGCAATCTTCGCTGGAGCTGATTATCTAGGCGTGGGGCCAACG
>JAJDEL010000208.1 GCA_029259835.1 Planctomicrobium sp.
GTTGCTTCATGTTTCGGAAAGAGAGGAGTCGCAGTTTTTTGCGCAACGCTCTCATGGGCGAACAGAACGTTCATCAAGACGAGAACGACCCAGGCATTGAATACCACTCTCATAGAGTCTCCTCGTCATCATCGAAGTTGAGGATGTCTAAATCTTCGTCGTGATCAGACGCTTCAACTGCTGCGAACATCCAGTCCGGCACGTCGATTTCTATCGCAGCAACTGATGACGTATTCGCATCGAATTCAGCTTCCGCTTCGTTGCGGTCACGACCCATGGACGCCCAGAGGCTGATCGCTTCGACGTCTCCAGTGTTGGTGGCAACATCTGTTTGAGATGAATTGGTGAAATTAGGTGAAAGTGTGCCGCTGAGAATAATCGCGGCGATGCTTGCCGCGGTCACGAGCAATGCTGCAATTTTCGATAAACTCGATGGTGAAGACTTCGTTCGAACACGAACAGGACCGACATTTGCGAGCAGAGATTCCTGGATCACAACAACATCAGCAAGTGCTTCCTGCGTTGCAAGGTCACTCCCAAGTTGGTGTTCGAAATCTGTTTGCTCTGACACACTCATTTCATTATTGAAATAACGAAATGTGAGTAGCAAAAGTTCCGAGTTGTTTATGTTTGACGTGTTCATCTTGTATCGGAGTCGTGTTTCAATGCGTTTTGAAGTGCTACCAGGGCGGCTCTCATTCGCGTGAGAGCTGTTCCAATCGGAATGTTGAGTTCATCAGCAATTTGCTGAAAAGTCTTTCCGTCGTATATCCGCTTCTGAACGACTTCTCGCTGCCGTTCAGAAAGTTGTTCTATTACAGATTGCACTCTGTGAATGGTCTCCTTCTGGAGCAAATTTACTAGGGGTTGATCTGAACCGTCTTTTCCTGCGTCGCTCGTTCTTTTTTCATCTTGTATTTTCTGGATCGCTCGGTTGTGGATTGTGGCTCTGCGCCGAATCGCCATGGCTTCGTTGTAAGCGACCTGAAACAACCAGGCTCTTTCCGAACCAGACCGAACTACGCCGCCTTCCGTCAGTGCCTTAGTGAATGTCGCTTGAAGTGCCTCGTCGACCAAAGTCGAATTCCGCAGCAAGCCGATTAAAAACGCACGGACGCGCGAGGAATAATCACGATGCCAAATCGTCAAAAGAGCAGGATCAAGCTGTTTTGACTCACCGGCTTCCACAAACAGTTCCTCTTCAGAGAGTAAGATGAATTCAACTCTCTGTTTATTCTGGTAAATATAAAACGAAACTGCGACGATACCCGAGGATTCATTGTATGTGCTACTCTGGTAATGACTTAGGGGTTGTTGAGTTTTTCCGCACACTTCAAGCGTGTGGCGAAACATTGCTTGAATTGAAATTCTCGCTTTTCTCTTACGAAGCATTTGTCCGCAAGGTTTCTCTAGAGTTCCCTTTTGACACAACAGACAGGACAGACAGACTCTTGCTGGTCGGTTGAAACAGGCAGAACGTTCTGACTGGAATAAAACTACTGGCTTTTCGGTAACAGATGATGAAAGATGGAGTCGATAGCCCTAAATACGTCTTGCTCCTCCGATCAACTGCGCGATTGAACTCCATGAACACATCGGCACGAATTCTTTTGATCCTTCTAGCAGCCTCTCTCATGCGCCCTGATTCTCTTCCAGGCGATGAGGTTCTTCTTAAGAATGGAATCACACTCAATGGGACTTCGGTCAAGGTTGGTGGGTTGAGTCAGGCGACTGTCAACCGCAATGGTAAAGGCCCAGTACACATCGACAGCTTTCGATTGGTCGATGATGGAGTCCGTCGTTTTTTTGTTCATCGTCTGTTGGTTGATGAGGTCAATGCGAATGATGATTTGGCACAGAAAATAGTTTTTGAATTGAAGCATGAACGCACGAGGCGCAAAACGGGACCATCTATCGTCGGCGCATTTACTGGCGTGGAACCGTATCAATTTGGACGACGTACGGTGACCTTGTCGTCCAAAGATGGGCCGATCAAGATCATTCAAGGGATTACGGAAATTCGCCCAGATTATTTTCATCTCAAAGGGCTGACTCACGATTGGGAATACAACTTAGATACGAAGACTCTCTCGCCAGAATTATTGCTCTCGTTGATTGAGCAGTCCTCTGACCGTTCCGACCCCAGCGAATGTAAAGCGGCGTTCATTTTTTTCTTACAGGCAAATATGTTGAAGCAAGCTCAACAGGAGCTTGATCATATCTCTGAGAAATTTCCGGAATTAAAAGATTGGGCCAAAGTACGCAATGATCTCATTCAGGAAACGAAAGCGATTTCGGCGATCAATGAAGTTCAGCGTCGGCGTCAGGCAGGTCAGCACGAACTTGCATATCTGATCGCAAAAAAAGCTCCAATGGATGAAGTCAGTGCCGAAGTCTTTCGTGAGGCTCAAGACATCGTTAAGGAATACGAGAAGTTTTTTCAAGATCGAGATGATGCAAAAATCATGCTCGGTATGCTTCAGGCAGGGTTGAAGAAAGAACAGGCGGATCGTTTGCGCTCGATGCGTGCGACTCTGACGGCTGAGTTGCGTTTCGGAACAATCAGTCGTTTGAACCCATTTTTACGTTCGCAACTCGATAACACGTTAACCGCCGATCAAAAGTTGGCGCTCGCTTACTCTGGTTGGATTCTCGGCGAAGCCAACGCGACTCTTGACTTGAAGGAAGCAATTCTACTTTGGGATGCGCGGTTTCTTGTTCTGGAGTTTCTTCGCAACAGGGACGATCCGTTTCTCGATGACGAACTGATCGAGAAACTGACCGAACTTGAATACATCGGCATTGAACGTATCGTCCAGATGATTCCACTGTTGCCTCCCCCCTCAGCAGGGACAACTACACAGCTGGGCGAAGTTGTCGAGCAGAAAGTCAAAGTTGCTGCCGATGAGCCGCCGACGAATTATTCGTTAATGCTTCCACCGAATTACTCGCCACATCACTCCTACCCGGTCCTGGTTGTGTTGCGACCCAGCGGTCGAACACATGAACAGGAAATTCGCTGGTGGGCAGGCGATGCAACTCGACCAGGCTGGGCGCAGCGACGCGGCTATATTGTGATCGCCCCGCATTATTGTGATGAGAACGCAACAGCGTACGGTGGTAACACGACAGCACATCAGGTTGTCACCAAGTCGATTGAGGATCTCCGGCAGCGCTATCGGGTCAATTCAGATCGAATCTTTCTGGCTGGACATGGCATGGGCGGCGATGCTTGTTTCGATATCGGAATGTCTCGACCGGACTGGTTCGCAGGTGTGATACCGATCACTGCTGAATGCGGGAAAATCTGCAATTACTACTGGGAGAATGGGCCGGAGTTGGGGTGGTATCTGGTGAATGGAGAGCGAGATAGAAATACGGCGGATTCGAATGCCACTCTCTTGAATAATATGATGCGGCACGGACAAAACGTCATTTATTGTCAGTACATTCACCGTGGATACGAATCCTACCACGAAGAACAAGAACGGATTTTTACCTGGATGCAACTGCAGCAACGTCCTCAACTTTCGGAATTGAAGGACTGGGAAGTCTCAACGATGCGACGCTCGGAATCGAGTTTCCAGTGGTTAGATGCGAAAGGATTTTCCGATCACTTGTTTCCCAAGGATATTTTTTCCAGCCGCAGAGGGAAAAAAATTTCCGCCCGAGCAGCGTTGGGAAAGCAAGGGAACGTCGTCTACATTCAAGTTCCCGGAACTGGAGCAACTGTTTGGCTTTCACCGGAACTCATCGATTTTGATAAACGCGTGCAAGTCCGGTTTAATTCGAAACACCAGTCACGCCAGTTCGTTCAGCCATCAATAAAAACTCTCCTCTCAAGACTCCGCGACACTGGCGACCGTCAACGACTCTATTGGGCGAAGATTGAAATGTGAACGTGTCTGTGTGTCTGGAATGCGCGAATAATTCTCTTCTCCTTGCTGTTCTCCACATTTTATCCTCGTTTCTTTCGTTCATATCGAGGTCGTGATTTTGATGTCGCAAAGTCTCAATCACGATGGAAGAATCTTCCTCTATGAACCTCGGATAGAAATTCACTCACCTGATCGCTTCCATTCTCTTTCGGAACCGGGTATCACGGACGGTTGAGCGTCGTTCATATCCAGAGTTGAATTTGACTCACGGTATCTGGTCACCGTTTTCAATAGCCGAAAGGGACAACAGTTCCATGAGACAGTTACTACGAAAAACCTCACTGCATTCAGCCTCACTCCTGGCAATTTTACTTCTTGGAAGTTGTGCATCCTGGGGAGTTGCCGACGAACCGAATCGCGAGCAGGCAACGCGTCCGACCGAATTGATTCGGCTGTTCGATGGAAAGTCTCTTGATTCGTTCTACACATTTTTGAAAGAGACCAAGCTCGAAGACCCGAACAAAGTCTTTCGAATCACAGATGGCATGCTACACGTCACTGGTGAGGGCTTTGGTGGATTGCTGACGAAAACAGAATACCGCGACTACCACTGCGTTCTGGAATTCAAGTGGGGCAAGAAAACCTGGGAACCTCGCAAAAAGAAAACGAAAGATTCCGGACTGTTGGTTCATAGCGTCGGAGCCGATGGTGGCTACGGCGGGATTTGGATGCCTTCGATTGAAGTGCAAATTATTGAAGGCGGAGTCGGCGATTTCATTATGGTCAGCGGAACTGACAAGGACGGTCAACCTGTTCCGATGACTTTAACGTGTGAAGTCGACCGAGATCGGGACGGCGAAGTGATCTGGAAGAAAGATGGCAAGCGGGAAGTCTTCGACCTGAAGAACCGTAAACGTATCAACTGGTACGGTCGCGATCCCGACTGGAAAGATGTCCTCGGATTCCGCGGCAAAGAAGATGTCGAAAGTCCTGATGGTGAATGGACTCGGATCGACACGATCTGCGACGGTGGTCACATCAATGTCTTCGTCAACGGAGTTCAGGTCAATGAAGCATTCGCTGCAACTCCCTCATATGGACGCCTGCAACTGCAGACCGAACTCGCCGAGTTATACGTCCGCCGCTGGGAATTATGGCCTGTGGAGAAAGGACCGAAACCGGCTAAGGCTGAGTAGTGAAACTTGAGTGGAGGGAGGTTTGCATCTGCCGAAAGTGGTGCATTTTGCATATTGATTTCGTGATGACGTGCCGATTGAATCACAAATCAAACCTTGCACTCATCTCATACTTGTGAAGTTTCACACGCTCTGATTTATTTCGCACACTTGGAAGAGAATTGTAACTTATGAAATTCGCCGAATGCCTCTTTGGCGAGTTCTCCGAGTTCATGTTTATTTACGAATTGAATGAATCTCCAGAGTTCCTTTTCAGAGGCCGTGACGTGCACGGACTGTGGTTGTTTCACTTCCCCTTCCATCAGTTGCCGATCATCGTAAGCAACAGTTCCTCGTAGATGCCCAGCCTCAATCTGCTCGGCTAGGTACTCACTGTTAAACATCAACCATTCAAACGAATTAGCATCACTATCAAAGGACCAGACATCGATGTTGTAACCGACAGTTTCTGATGCCGTCCAGTCATCCTGAAAGAAACGATCATCAGCACCGGCAGGGATTTCATCTTTCATTGGGAAATGAAAGAAGTAATCGTTCTCATGCTTTGCGCAGAAACCAAGTGCCGACTCTTCTAAAATTTCCACACGACCTTCTGATGTCGAAACGAGAAATTTGATCCTCAAAAAACCTTTCGGAAACCCCTCACCCGCTGAAGAAACATAGAGAAATTGTTCTCTTCCTTCCTCGTCATCCTCAATCGGATAAACCCCATATAGTTCCGGGAAAGTAGGAGCCAGAATGGGATCGACAAGCGGATGCCCGAACTCCACACTTGGACCGCACCCGGAGGACAGCACGAACACCACGACAAAGATTCGCCAATGAAAGAATGAGGTCATTCGAAAGCCTCTTGTTAGAACTTCTTATGGGCTCATTCTACCCAAATTGTTCCTCAAAAGTCGAATCCGGTGATCATCAAAACGCCGTGAGCATCGCCAGCACGACCGCAATGATTCCCAGCACGGCGAGCCAGACGTACCAGTCTGGTTTGCCGATGAGTGGGTTGGTTGAGCGAACGACGTATTCTCCGCACGCCGGGCACATTTCGCAGTCTTCGTAGACCTCTACTCCGCAGTTGGAACAGGGAAACGTGAAGCCTTCGTCCGTTTCATCTGGGTAGTCATCGTCGTACTCTTCGTCGTCCCAATTCATCTGATGATTTACTCCTTGACCAGAACGCAACGAAAGCCGAAGGCATCGTCGCGACCACTCTTCGGGAATGGTCTGCGGAACGATGATGTCAATTTTGTGTAAGGATCTTTCCACGACCCGCCACGAACGGCAACTTGATCAGCTTTATTTGCAACCGGAGTGTGAGCCGATGTCGCAACCTCAGAGAGATTCGGCGTCCAGTCGTCGAGACAGAACTCCCACAAATAACCATGGACATCGTACAATCCCCATGGGTTCGGCTTGAGAACTCCAACTGCCGGATCGTTACCGGCTGCGTTACCTGTGTGCCAAGCGTAGGGATCAAGCAGCGTTGCCTTGTTGCCGACGTCACCTTCCTCGCGAGCCTTGTCTCCAAAACTGTATGCAGTCGTTGTCCCGGCACGAGCAGAGTATTCCCACTCGACTTCGGTGGGCAAACGGACAACTTGATTTGCCGCAATGAGTTTGTGCTCACGCAACATTTGCGTGACTTTTTGACAAAACTCTTTCGCTTCCGCAAAGGTCATACTTTCCGCGGAATTGCGAGGCCCTTTCCAACGGCTTGGATTGTTGCCCATGACTGCTTCGTAGAGATTCTGATAGACCTCATACTTCGCGATGGAGAATGGTTTCGTCAGCCTCGCTTCGACCGAAGGAGCCATGACCACCGTCTTGGGGAACTTCCCTTTGCCAGGTGTGATGGAAACGAATTCTTCTGCAAAGGTTTTGAGAAGCACGACTGTCTCCTTGTCTTC
>JAJDEL010000209.1 GCA_029259835.1 Planctomicrobium sp.
ACGAACCCCAACTGACATCAGCAATGAGTGAATGCCTTTCAGGGAATACACCAGCGCCGACTGAGACGAAAGTCGGCGGTCGAAACCTGGAAACTCGCTACGAACCAGTTCGTTCAGACGACGGACAGGTCGTCGGCGCAATTTCGGTTTGTGTTGACGTGACCGACCACAGGCTCTCGCAGCTTGCTCTTCGTGAGAGCGAGCATCACTTGCGTGTTGTGACCGATTCGGTACCGGCTTTTATTTCATATTTGGATGCATCAAGACACTATCGGTTCGTAAACCAGCACTATGAGAATCAACTCGGGATCAAACGCGAGGAAATCGTTGGAAAACATGCACGGGACGTTCTTGGTGAGCAGTACTACCAGAGTACCGTGCATCATCTTGATGCGGCCTTTGCTGGTACGCATGTCAAATATGAATCCACAATGAACATCGTAGATTCTGGGCTACGCACGCACGCTCGCAACGGAGCACACACCGGATGTTGGGATCGATGGTGAAGTGCGAGGAATCTTCACTCTCGTCACGGACGTCACGGATCGCAAAAAAGTTGAAGATAGCCTACGCCGCAGTGAGGAACGACTTCGTCTCGTCACGGACTCGGTACCGGCATTCATCTCCTACTTGGATTCTGAGCAGCGTTTCCAATTTGTAAACCGACATTACGAGAAGACTTTTGGGCGCAAGCAGGAAGAATTTATCGGACGCCATGTTCGAGAAATCCTCGGAGATGACAGATACCCAATTTACAAGCCGCACCTAGAAAAAGTGTTAGCAGGGAATCACGTAAATTTTGAAACGCGCATTACTCTGAAGGGACAGGAAGAGGAGATGCGGTCATTGAACGTCGAGTACTCACCCGACTTCTCCGAGAGTGGCGAAGTGATAGGCTGTTTCGTCCTTAGGACTGACATTACCGCGCGCTATCAGGCAGAGAGTAAAATCCGACAGCGCGAGGAATTGCTTCGTGCGACGCTCGAATCGACTCTTGGTGGAATTTTGGTCGTTGATTCGAATGGAAAGTTGACCCATTCAAACACGCGATTTGCGGAAATGTGGTCGTTTCCTGAAGCGATTCTTTCGGCGGGTGACTTTGAGGTGTTGGTCGAGTTTGCGGCTTCGCAGTTAGTCGATCCCGAAGCATTCGTACTCAGAATCAATCAACTCTACGACACAACCGACGTCAGAAGTGATACGTTGCGATTAAAAGATGGTCGCGTCTTCGAACGCCGATCATGTCCATTGATTCGAGACGGGATTGTCGACGGCAGAGTTTGGAACTTTTATTATATCACTGAGCAAGTGAGACTGGAGGAGCAGGCGAGACGTCACCACGATGAACTTGCCCATGTTTCGCGAATCGGCACCATGGGCGAGATGGCAACGTCGATCGCGCATGAACTCAATCAACCGCTTGCAGCTGTCGCCAACTTTGCGTTCGTCATCGAGAATGAGTTGAGTAACCACTCCGGGACGGAAAAGAACGCGGAGTTCGTAGCGTCACTCGCGAGGAAGGTAAAAACTCAAGTCATCCGTGCAGGCGATATTGTACGTCGCATGCGAGAGTTCTTACGAAATGTTGAATCTCACAAGGTTTCGTCGGATATTAACGAGGTCGTCTCGCTGGTCGAGCCAGAGGCGCGGCAACGCCGTGTCAGCGTTCAATTGAAACTTGACAACGATATCCCCAAGTGCAGACTCGACAACATACGAATTCAGCAGGTTGTGGTGAATCTGATCAGAAACGCATTCGACGCAATGAGCGAAAACGACGTCAATAATCGCAATGTGATTGTCGCGACAACACACAATGATGATCGGTTTGTCGAAGTGTCTGTTCAAGATCGAGGTCACGGTATTCAATTTGCGGACATTGACTCTATCTTCAATACTTTTTTTACAACGAAACAAACGGAAATGGGAATGTGCCTGGCAATCAGTCGCTCGTTTATTGAAGAGCACGGTGGCGTTCAATGGGTCGATCCGGACGTTCGAGATGGCGCCTTGTTTAAGTTTCAATTGCCGGTCGAACCGGAAGGGAATGATTTCAATAGATAAAACTCCGATCATCTTTGTAGTTGATGACGACGAAGGGGTTAGAGATTCACTCGCTATTATTGGGGAATCGTCAGGGTACTCGACCCGAGTGTTTGCATCGGCATTGGAACTTCTTGACGCAGTCGATGCCCGGCACGTTGGTTGCGTTATCACAGACTTACGCATGCCAGGAATGAGCGGCTCTCGATTGCAAGAGGCACTCATTCAACGCGACATCCTTCTTCCCGTCATCATCATCACCGGACACGGTGATGAGACTGTCTCCGCGAACGCAATCAAGGCTGGTGCAGTAGCTTTTCTCGAAAAACCATTCTCGCCTGAGAAACTGGTAGATAACATCCGCCGCGCGATCGACCTTAACTTAGTGCAGCACAAAGGAGAGAGTTAACGCATTTTAGCCTTTGATCTCTATGGAAGAGCGGGTCTTATAAGTTGGCGTTGGTCACCGTCCCGATGTCCCATTGGCAATGCATATTATAAATTCTCTTGATCGATATCGCGTAATTTGTAGATCAACGATCGTCGGCTGATTCCGAGTTTCTTAGCGGTTTGAGTTCGATTGCCATCGCATTCTTCAAGGGTTGCAATGATCATTGCTCGTTCGATTTGCGATAACCGTCCAGTGTCGGTAATTTCCGCTTTTACCGCAGCAGCTCTTGTCGCAGGCACCCGGTCACAATCTTCCAGAACCGTCATTAACTTCGAAATCACCTCCTGTGGACAGATAAATTTTCCCATTTCCGTCAATCCCAATGTCCCTGGGGTTGTCAGCAGAAGCGCGATCTTGGAATTTAGCGAGACATGTTCTTTCTCTCTCTCCTTGGAAGTTTGAATTGGAGGTTTTGATCGCACATGATTTGATCACGGCACCTACACCGACTCATCAGGAACTGTTTCGACGTGCCAGCTATGAGTACGAAGTATTACATCGACCTTGGCATCGACGAATAGTCAACCCGAATGCGGAGTCAAAAAACGCATGTCGCGTATCACAACGTGCCTTTGACCAGTACGATAGTGAGTTGTAAAGAGTAGTATTCCTCTTGTCGGAACCGAGCATGAACACCAATCAAACGCGTCGAGAATTTCTCACCTCTTCTACGATTGCCACTGGCCTCATCGCCGGGATCCCGTTCACTTCAACCACAATGGCGAAGGAGAAGCCCCGGGCAAAAATGGAACGCATTGGTGTTGGTTCGATCGGACTACGATATCAGGGCAGCGTCATTGCGAACAAAGCTGCGATGTACGGCGACATCGTTGCGGTGTGTGATGTCGATAAAAATGTCAGAGATCCAGTCAAAGCTGCGTTCGGAAGCACCCCGCGCGATTTCGAAAACTATCAGGATCTTCTCAAACGCAAAGACGTTGACGTTGTCACGATCGGGACGCCAGATCACTGGCATACAAAAATGGTGATCGACGCGTGTCGCGCGGGAAAAGACGTTTATTGCGAGAAGCCTCTGACACTGACGATCGATGAAGGGAAAGTTCTTCGTGACGTTGTGAAGGAAACCGGACGTGTTGTGCAGGTGGGGTCATGGCAACGCAGCGATGAGCGATTTCGGCAGGCGGTGGAAATGGTTCGGCAAGGACGCATCGGAAAACTTCAGAAGGTCGAAATTGTTCTGGGAAAGAACGTTGTTGGCGGTCCGTTTGAACAACGCAAAGTTCCGCTAAATTTCAATTGGAATTTGTGGCAGGGCCAAACGCCTGAAACTCCTTACCTCGCCGAACGCAGTCATTACACCTTTCGCTGGTGGTACGAATATTCTGGCGGGCAAATGAC
>JAJDEL010000210.1 GCA_029259835.1 Planctomicrobium sp.
AATATGACTCTTCAGAATTTCACTTCTTCTGGAAACGCAGGTGACGGGTTGAGCATCTTGCGGGAAGGTTCAGTAGTTCTTGACAATGTCATGATTTCAAACGCAACTGTCACTGGGAACGGTGGAGATGGAATTGACATTGTTGCGAGTTTAGGAAATATGACGGACGATTACACCATTCTTGACAGCACAATTACTGGGAATGCTGGTCGAGGACTTTCACTCGAAGCCCGATTCGATGGCGACATCATGGCAACGATTATGAACAATGAAATCGGAACCAATGGAGACGACGGAGTTTCACTGACTGAAGTCACGATTGCTATGATTGATAGCCCTACAATCGTTGCTGACTTCATCACAAACGATATCAGCTTCAACGGAGGATTCGGGGTTGATGTTCAGGCGACTCATGATCTGTCATTTGACGGAAATACCATCGACAGCAACACACTTGGTGGAATCAACCTGGCAGTTGCAGCTTTGAATCCACTGGACACAATCACCATCGCGAACGGTTCCGTTTCTAACAACGGAATGACAGGAGCAGGCGGTTCAGGAATAATCATCGGAGATGTCGGGAACGAGGTTTTCGTAACAAACAACATGATTATTGGAAATGGAAACCTGGCAACTGGTGTTGGTAACGGTATTTCCAGCCTTGTTGGCACTGACACGACAATTAACGATAACACAATTTCTAACAATGCCGACAACGGAATTTCCCTGCGAAATGGAACCCACACGATCAATAATAACTTGATTGAATTGAATGGCCTTGCAACTAACCCTGCAACGGTTGATGGTGACGGTATTCAACTTGTCTCCGACGAAAACGGCGGTCTTGTTGTCAATGCAGACATGAACACAATTCAAGACAACCGCGGACGCGGAATCAACTTGCTGGTTCAGGGAAACACTCTGGCAGATATCACTTTCAACAACGGACGAGTTGAAGGAAATGAAATGGAAGGTGTTTATGTTGTGACCACAGCGTCACTGACACAAGGAGTGGATGCAGACCCGAACGCAATTTTGAATAGCGATGGTGACTTGTTCGCAAATCCAACATTGGTCTTTAATTTCGATAACAATGACGTGTTCTCCAACGGAGCAAGCAGCACTTTTGCTGGAAACGGACTTGTTCTTCGAGTTGGAACCAGTGGTGCTTCGAATGCGGCGAACGCTTTTGAGGACAACGGCGGTTTTGTGAGCGATGGTCTTGGTTTTGCTACTGCGAACTTGACCGGGCGTGGAGGTGTGCTGGCATCGATTACGAATAGCAACTTCTTCGCGAATCCAGCATCAGATGTTCTCATCGAATCGTTTGATTCCACTGTGAATCCAGCGCCGACTGTGGGAACATGGAACGCTGTAACGTACGACATCACGACATACGAGCAAGACCCACTGGCTCGTCTGGACTTGAACTTCACAGGTAATACCGGTGATAACACGGATGTCGTTCGAACAGGAGCATCTTTGAACAATGCCGAAGCCGACTTCAAGTCTCGAACAACTGCTCAAACAGACCCGGGACCATTCAATGCAGACATTCGTCTGAGAAACGGACAACGTCTCGCTGATCGTGGTGGTCTCTTCGGTGATCCTGCTCTCAACTTTGTGGGAGCCTCAGGAGACACAGCGAACTTCCTGTATTCCGGCGTGGGCGGCAGTACATTCCGAGTCACTGCTGGATCCGATGCTTCCGGATTCCTCCTCGGTGATGACTTTACCGATCTGATCCAACTCGGTGCCGATCTCGGAGAACTGCCATTTGGCTATGACCTGATTCCATAATTCTTGTTGTCGATAATAATGATCAAGCCTCGCGACTCAATGAGTTGCGAGGCTTTTTTATTGGAGTGATTCCAAGGTCCAATTGAATCATCGATCACGTTTTACGAGTCGGGTATGCTGGCGCTAGGGGAACGTCTACAGAGATGGTTTCTTTGATCCGATCTTGGACTTCTGACAGACCCTGCGTCTCAGTATTTGTTCGCAAAAGTGTCTGCTCACCATTGCTGAGTATATTCGACAGGAGCGTCAAATTCTCTATCATTGCTCGCAAGAATACATCCAGTTCTTCATCCGACAAATCATGGCGCATTAAGGTCGTGGTTTCGGGAGTTCTCTCTCGCGTCAGGCGAGCGAGTGTCTTCCCCTGTGTGCGGTATAAGAATCCGTTTGCAAATGCACGTAACAACCGATTTTGTGCGTTATAGTGGTAACAAGGATCGGGACCAAAGTAGATCGAGAGCCGATCATCGTGGCGAATACCGAGAATAACATTGCTGTCGCTTCCCGGTATTTTCAACTCCCACTTGATTCTTGCAGAGCGAAACTCTTTAAAGAGATCATCGCGATCTGCTTCAGTTCGGGCCATATTCTCCTCCTCATCCCCTTGATCGATTGCAATTCGTGCCGTGGGAGTCGATTCCCGTCGTTTTACTGGTTTGCTCGTTCAGGCAATGGTATTCTCTAGGACCATTCAAATCAGAAGGTGTGAACATTTACAAATCAGGTTTCCACTCGGAACGAGTGTTCATAGATCAATCTGCGAGATTCCTTGTATGTCTTCTACCGCTTTGTCGCCGGACCATCCAGTCTCATCGGGAGAAATCCAGGCGATCGACTTCGAACGCGTCGAAGAAGTTCAAGCGAAACACGAGTTACTTGCTGAATATCTAAAACTCAATCACTTTGACGCACTCCTGATTTGCGATCCGGCGAACTACGCCTGGCTTACTGCCGGAGCAACGAACCTTCGGCAGTTGGACTCCTCTCCTGTAGCGGCGATTCTTGTCACTACGGAAGCACGAGTGGTTCTCTGCCGAAATGTTGATTCAGGGCAAATTTTTGATCGTGATTTAATGGGCCTGGGTTTTTTGCTCAAAGAGCGACCCTGGACCGAAGGGCTGGATGTTCTTCTAACGGATGTCTGTCGCGGTCGGCGGATTGTCTGTGATGTCCCGCAGCCCGAAACGGAAAACGTTGCCGCTGATCTGCGTTCCTTTCGAACACATCTTGTTGAATACGAATTGAATCGGCTTCGCGAACTTGGACTCTCCGTCTCGCACGCCCTTGAAGCAACAGGTCGCAACTTCTTTATTGGATCGACGGAATCAGAAATTGCAGGACATCTCGCACACCGGTTGATGAAGAATCAAATTCAGCCGGTCCGCATTCAAGTCATGGCAGACGGGCAAGGCTGGCGATACCGGAATTGGGGATACGGTGACGACCGCATTGAACGGCATTGTGTGATCTCAGTCATCGGGCGAAAACATGGTCTGCATGTCGGGGCCAGCCGATCTGTCTGCATAGGTGCTCCTCCAAAAGAACTGGAGAACGTTCACGAACTGGCAACGCTGGTGCAGGCAACCGGTCTCTATTTCAGTCAACCAGCATGGTCTTTCGATGAAACCTGGAAACGCGTCGCACGAATTTACGAAAAATTTGGTGTTCCAGATGAGTGGCGAGCTGCGGAACAGGCAGAGCTTATGGGCTATCGACCAGCCGAAGAGAAACTTCTTCCTGGATCACAAACCAGACTCGAGCAAGGGCAAGTCATCCACTGGCACCCCTCTGTCCGGTCTTCCTCAGTCGGCGATACGTTTCTGATCTCCGAAAAAGAGATCGAAAATCTGACACCCATTCAGAATTGGCCGATCATGAGTGTGAGCATCAAAGGCTCCAAGGTCGATCGCCCCGGAATTCTCGTTCGGGAAGTTTAGAGCACAAATGGCTGGCTCGTTGAGGGACTCAATGTCTCAACGATAAACCCTTGCCCCTCTATCCCTCATCCCTTGACCAAACACAACTTGTTCGATTTGTACTAAACCGATCTTGATCAAGAACCTGGAACTCCGCCCATAGCTCTTTGCTCCCAGAATATAGAAATTCGGTTCCGGGTTTTGCAGTGTCAGAGCGCCATGTGATGCCTGGGCAAGACAGTCTGCAGAATTCTCGCCCAAAAGTGCCGCCGCCAGTTTCATAGGGCCTTGCGTGGCGTAGCATTCGTGAATTTGTAACTCCTCATAAATTGAACGATCCGGTCGAAACCCGACGTTGGCGATGATTCGGTCTACGGTCAATGTCTTTCGCTGTTCATCGTTTCCAGAAGACAACGTTACTTCGATTTGGTCATTCGACTCTTTAGTAAGTCTCAAACATTCAACAACCCATCTCGGAGTCCAATTCACGACCGATTTAGGATCACTAGCAAGTTGATTTGCTTGACTTGTGAGTTCGTCTCGTTCGTTAAGGGAATCATTCTCTATTGGAGTGAGGGGACGCTCAGCAAAGCTTCGAGTCACCCAGTCAACTTGAGTTCGCGAGTCGCTCTTCGCCAGTTCAGCCAACGCAACAACATTGGTCGCGGCAGAATACCCAGCGCCGAGGACGAGAATCCTCTTGCCAGAAAATTCCTCTTTGTCCGTTCCTAGAATATCCGGAAGGTCGTAACGAATTTGCTGTAGAGAATCATCTTCCCCCAAACAGGGAATGCCACCGTTCCCAAGCCAGTTGTGGTTGCCGAACGTGCCGGTGCAATCGAGAACGTAATCCGCCGTGGCAATACGCTGAGTTCCATGAGATTCGAGTAACAGGCGAAATCGCGATTCGGATCTCTTCCTGGAGCCGATGTGGTCTCCTTTCAGCTGAACTTCCCGACCGATGTTAAGAACACGTGTCCTCTCAACGGTGCAATCCGCTAGCTCTGGAAGGGATGCGAGAGGTTTGAGATATTGATCGAGGAATTCGCTCCCAGTTAATAACGAATCATCCTTCGGAAGTGAACGCCCTCCCCCTGCCAGTTTTTGTCTTCCTCTCTCTGATGAGTTCAGGCAAAACGGACTGAACAAACGGACATGCCTCCACTTGTGGATGTTTTCTCCGATGGTGTCGCGCTCGTAGATCTTCGGTGAAAGCCCTCGCTCGACACAGGCAAGGGCCGCTTCAACGCCAATCGGACCCCCACCGAGGATGGCAACTTCAGAATGACTCACATGATCTCCTGGAACTGTTTTGAATGCGTGAAACGAAATTATTCGCAACGCGAATCGTAGGGCAGGCTCCCGCCTGCCTTCCTTGAATAATGCTTACTTTGAACAGAGCACATGGAATTTATCGCGATCAGAGTCCTCGGTGCAGTGAGTTGGATTACGAAACCGATGGACCACAAAGAGGCAACTTCAACAGCAGAAATTAGTCTGGCTGTGAACTCCCACTTCGTGCTAACCTGCCGGATATCTAGAAGTTAAAGCGATTTCGGTCGCACCCCATGATGGGACAAGGGCCTCCAAGGAGTCAATGATGCAGCCAATGAACT
>JAJDEL010000022.1 GCA_029259835.1 Planctomicrobium sp.
GAATTTCATGCGGTTCATGATGTCGACCGCATTGTGGCTGAAGCGGAGAACGGGTCGTTCTGCTTGAAGCCAAGACATCGAGACTTTACGACGGCTCTGGTTCCAGGAATTCTCGAATACAGTCTGTCGACCGGAAATCCAAGTTACGTAGCAGTTGACCAGGGACTGCTCATTAAAACCGCAGAGTCTGTCGTCGTGTGGGTGCGCCACGCAGTGGCCAGCGATGACCTGGAAAAGCTGAAAGAAGTCGTGGGTGTACAATTTGCTGAACTTGAGGAACGTGAGCGAGCAACACGGTCCGCAGTCAGCCGGCTGGAAGCCGATTTTGCGCGGCGGTTCCTTAAAGTCCGAGAGATTTCGCATGTCTGAGGAAAAGTCATCATCACGTCGGAGAAGGTCAATGACTGTGATTGTCAGTGGGAAGCAGAAGAGACGCTTGCAGGCCAGAGAGCAGGATCACCAGTCGGTCTGGTTTGGTCTGGGTCTGTTTGGAATCGTCGGTTGGTCAATTGCACTTCCGACTCTGACCGGGGTTGCGATCGGCTTCTGGATTGATCGTCGCTGGGAAAGTCGTTTTTCCTGGACATTGATGTTGATGTTTGTTGGCGTGGTGCTGGGATGTCTCACAGCATGGAGATGGATACAAGAGGAAAGCTCGGAAACGTGTGCTCAACAACAGAATGAGGAGGGGCAGGAATGATTGCGAATGTCTCCGTTGCGGAAATTTTGTTTGATGTCGTCTGGGGAATGCTGCTGGGAGGAATGTTTTTCGGTGGACTGTGGCTCAATGTCAAACGGATCCCCGCAAACCCTAAAGCGCTTTGGCTCGTCCCGCTCAGTTTTCTCGTCCGCATGACACTCCTCCTCGGCGGGATCGCCTGGGTCGGTGGTGGTCAGCCTGTTGAAGTGATGGCCATTGTCGTTGGGCTGTTGATCGCTCGTCGAATCGTCATAACGGCGGTCACAAGCGGGCAGGGTTCAACGACCACTAAGAGGAATACAGCAATCCCATGACAATGTCTCCTGATGAATTTGAATGGTTCCGCTGGGGTTCTGTCGTTCTCAACGCAACGATTCTGAACACCTGGATCGTGATGGGCGTACTGGCGCTCGTGTCGTGGCTGATAACTCGTCGACTGACGGTCGGTTCATCACTTTCAAGATGGCAGAATCTTCTGGAAGTGCTCGTACTGACAATTCAAAATCAAATTCGAGAAGTGAGTCGTCAGAATCCTGCCCCTTACATTTCGTTTGTCGGAACCATTTTTCTCTTCGTCGCGGCAGCGACACTCTTCAGCCTCGTCCCCGGGTTTCAACCGCCGACCGCTTCGCTCTCCACGACAGCAGCACTCGCTGTGTGCGTGTTCGTTGCGGTTCCGTTGTTCGGAATTCAAAGTCAGGGAGTTCGCAGCTATTTGGCGCAGTACACACGACCTTCGGTTCTCATGCTTCCATTCAATGTCATTGGGGAGCTCTCCCGCACTTTAGCCCTTGCAGTCCGGCTGTATGGAAACATGATGAGCGGTGCCGTGATCGCGGCAATACTGCTGAGTTTCGTACCGCTAGTCGTTCCGGTGGTAATGCAACTGTTTGGATTGCTGACCGGGATGATTCAGGCCTACATCTTCGCCATCCTCGCAATGGTTTACATCGCCTCGGCAACGCAGGCACACCATGGAAAATCTTCTTCAGACTCTCAGACAGGAACAGTGAAATGAATCCTTCAGATTGGATCGCGGTGGCGTCGATTGTCACTGCGGGTTTGACAATTTCAATTGGGTCGATCGCTCCCGCACTGGGAGAGGCGAGAGCACTGGCGCAAGCATTGGCTGCGATTGCTCAACAACCTGACGAGACCGCCAGCATCACTCGCACGTTATTCGTAGGGATGGCGATGGTCGAATCGACGGCAATTTACTGTTTTGTTGTCGCGATGATCTTGATCTTCGCCAATCCCTTCTGGGAAACGGTCGCAACACCCTGACAGGTTGCGTTTTCTTCATTTCAGTTTTCGAAGAACCGGCTCGTTGAGGTTAAAATGCAAGTCAACTGGTTCACTTTCACCGCACAAATTTTCAATTTTCTGATTCTCGTCTGGATATTGAAGCGACTTCTCTATCAGCCGATTCTCAAAGCCATTGCGGAACGTGAGCAGAGTATCGCTGGTCGCATCCAAGAGGCTTCCGTACGCGAGTCTACAGCGAACTCCATGATCCTAGAGTTGCAGGAACAGCGGGATCAAGTGGCTCGCTTGCGGGATTCACAAATCGCAACCATGGAAGCCGAAATCGAAGAGCGGCGGCAGCAGCGGCTGGCGGAAGTGAATGATGAGATGGTACAGAGCAAAGCCAAATGGAATCTTGCAGTCGAACTGGAACAGAGAAAACTCATGGGAGAACTCCGAGAGCGAATTGCACGCGAGGTTCAGGGGCTAACACGGCATCTTCTGAAGGAACTCGCTGATGAGTCTCTCGAACAACGGACCGTTCAAAAATTCCGCAGGCAGCTCAGGAGTATACCTTTGCAGGGCAATCACGAATCTGAATCGAATTTCGTCGTCATCCGTACTGCGTTTGAATTGCCGGATGAGCTGAAGGTGGATTTACAGTCAGAAGTCGAGTCTAAGATCCGTGGTTCAAGTGTC
>JAJDEL010000211.1 GCA_029259835.1 Planctomicrobium sp.
TTTTTCTAGATACGTGCTCATTTCTCACCATTCAGCGGAACAATCACCTCGCTCAGCGGGTGAACATGCGCCGGAAGTCCAGCGTGGGATTGAAAAGTTGCAATTCCCGTCGAGAGACCTTGCGACTCAAGATCGTCTGAAACAGGTGGTCGGTAATCGACACCGCTCGCTAGTGTCACTGTGGTCGGCCCATCGCCTGACGCGATCGCTTCTGAACGACTTGTAGATTGTACGCGTCTCATGAGAGATCCCCCTCTAACCCGCGGGCAGCCGGCGCTGGTTCACAACCTGGAATGCAGGCCCCTTCAACTTTCGAAGAATCGCATGTATCGTGAGCCTCCGCAAAACCGTGTTCGACGTTCAGAAGCCGACACGTCGCGCAAATCTGCCGCCATGTTGTCTCATCAAGTTCAATTCCACTCTTCAAGCGTTGGACTTTGGTTCGCTGTTCGATTTCACCCGGCATCAAAATTTCACCATTAGCGTCCACTGTTCGCGAACTCTTCACGAATTCGACAAACCGGTCAACTTCCGGGAAAAACTCTGTGGCGGACGCAAAGAAACTGGGATCAATAATAATCGACAACATCCCATTCGCCACTCGCCAGGCGTTTTCTGGATTGGTACACGAACCTCCTGTCAGGGCACCAGCCAGCATTTCGATGATCAGTGACAAGCCTGAACCTTTGTGACCAGAGATGGGGAGAATCGCGCCCGGTGGGTCACCATAGAAGAGTTTGGGATCGCTGGTCGGATTCCCTTCCGAATCAATCAGACAGCCGTCCGCAACCATTTCATTTCGGTTCAGCGCGACGCGGATCTTGCCCTCTGCGACGGTACACGCAGACATATCCAGAATGATTGGCTCACCATTTTCGGTCGGAACACCGGCAGCGACAGGATTCGCGGAGAGCCGCCGGTCAATGCCACCAAATGGAGCGACCAACATTCCAGCGCCACTCGTGTTGACGAAGTGCAGGGAGATCATTCCAGCCTGTGCCACCATCTCCGCCCAGTCGCCGATGCGTCCCAGATGTCCTGCGTTCCGCAGCGCGATGACGGAAACACCATGTTTGATCGATTTCTCGATGCCCAATTGCATCGCCTTTTCACCAATGGTTTGTCCCAGGCCGAATTCTCCATCAACAACGGCAATCACGTCATTCTCGTTCACAACTCGGGGAGTTTGATTCGCAAGGACCTTTCCATCGCGCAACCATTCGACGTACGAAGGGATTCGAATCACTCCGTGCGAATCGTGACCAACCAGATTTGCCTCGACAAGGTGACTGGCAACTCGCAGCGCCTCTTCGCGATCACAACCGGCTGCTACAAAGACATTCTCTGCTAGCAAGGTCAGTTCATCGTGTTGAAAATTCATTTTATCTCCTCACCAGTTTGTCGAATAAATTTTTGAATGCAATGACAGTCCGTTGCGACGAGACCACGGTTGCCGCCTGCGGACATGGTCACTTCACCAACATAGACATCTCCGCGAGAATCAACCCAAACGTCGTGCGTGGCGAAGAACTCTCCAGGTGCACACGGGTCACCGCTACCACCCCAGCGAGCCAGCAACTCACCCTTCAGATTAAACACACTCATCCGCCCACCAGTCGCATCCGGGGTCGGTGCATGAGTGCCAGACCACATTCCTGCACGGTAGCCAAGTTCTGCAACAAAGACATTGGATTCGTTGTCGATGAAAACTTCGCAAGGACGGGCGATTTCGTTCCACTCGGTTACGTATTGACCATCGCTCGTGAAGATCTGGATTCGGCTATTTTCACGGTCAGCGACGTAAACAGTTCCATGCTGATCAATCGCGATTCCGTGTGGAATGTGAAACTGCCCCGGTCCGTCTCCCGGTTCACCCCAGGAAGAAAGTAGCTCACCTTCGGCGGAAAACCTGTGGATTCGCGCGTTGCCGTAGCCATCGGCAATATAAAGGTCACCAGATGGCGAGACAGCCAGATTCGTAGGAAAATTGAACGGCGCTCCGGCGCGCTCAATGTTGCGATAGTCAACACTCGTCGCTCCCGTGTCGGAGAAACGACCGCTGATACCGAGAGTCAGTAACAACTGACCGTCAAGTGAAAACTTCTTTACGGTGTGATCAAGGTCATCCACGCAGTAAACAGAATCGTCCGGGCCAATGGTGATCCCATGCGCTCTCGCGAAGACACCTTCACCCCACGAAGAGAGAAATTCGCCTTCTGGACTGAAGATCGCAACTGGATGTTCGCCACGATTGAAGACGTAAACTCGGTCATCTGAATCTGTCGCAACTGCTGTCACTTCGATCAGATCCCAGCCAGTTGGCAGAACCGGCCAATTTTTCGCAACGTGATAGCGAAATTGATTCTCCCCCACTTCGACGGGATGCTTCGTGCTGTTAATTTGGGATTCGGCTGTCATTGTTGCCCCCCAATTGTAGGGTGATGTCCCTCGGTCTTGACTCGCACTCGAAACAAGCTTTTGTCGATGGTCACATACAAAACACTTTTATCGTCACCGATCCCAAATTCAACATTGCTGGGGATTCCTTTCCAGTCTTCAAATTCACCGCTTTGGTCCTTCGGTCCGGTGGGGAGAAAAGCAAGTTCCTTTCCAGACGGATCGATCACCATCACTCCCGGTTTTGCGAGACTTCGGCAAGTAAGATAGATATTGCCTTGCGAATCCACCGTGATCCCATCACACCCGGCTTGCGAACCGAAGTTCACCAGAGTTCGTCGAGGGCCCGAAACCAATCCGTCTTTGTCCAATGGAAATGCGTAGACCTTCATCGCACCTTTGGGTGGTGGTGGGGCGTCTGGGTCGGAATTCAGCCCATCACTACCGTTGTTGTGGTCTCCAACGTACAGGGTACTTCCATCCGGGCTGAGCGTGATTCCATTCGGCTTCTCCACGTTGTGAGTCACCTCAATGATGCTGGAATCCTCGTTCACTCGATAGACCGCCCGGTGTTTGAGTTCCCGAGGTTCATCACCCAAATATCGTGGATCAGTAAAATAGATACGCCCCTTCGAGTCGATACACAAATCATTAGGTGCATTAAAACGTTTCCCGCGAAAGCGATCTACAAGAGTTGCTCCTGTTCCGGTCTTTGTGTTCCAGCGAATAAGTCGCCGCCCACCACCATCGGCTCCGTCGCATGAAACCAGAAATCCATTCGGATCGAATGCAAGGCCGTTTGACTTGCCGCTGTTATTCGTGAAGACAGTCGTGCGCTGTGTCTTGGGATCAAAGCGAAGGATCATGCCATTGTCTTCTTTGCCAAACGGCATGTCTGTGAAATAGATGCTGCCGTCAGGCGCAACGGCAGGTCCTTCCGTCAATCCGCTGTTGAGTTTCGCTTGACGTGTAAACACCAATTCCAATTTCGCTCCTTTCGGAAAGATTGAATTCCCGTGATGTTCTACGGCACGAACGAACCTTGGCGCAGTCAACGTATAAAACAATAAGCCAGCGATCAAAACGGAATCACGCATTTCAGTCTTCCAAGAGAGAATTGATACTTGGTAAAGTCAATGCCAAGTATTTTGCACTGAGGACTGCGTAACGTAAATGCAGGATCAGCCGAATGTCTGTTAAAATCGGACACAGACCAAAAGACCGTGGCCTCTCGCGATGAGTAAAATGACCGCATCCAGTACGCAAAATGAATCGCGAAACCGCGGGAATCTCTCAATCGATGTGGATCAGAGTTACCTGGCGTATTACCTCCCCGTCCCGCTGCCGTTTGTTCGCTTCACTTCAGGTCACTTTCCAGCAGGCACGACTACTCAACAGCACAACCACTCCATTATGGCAATGCACGGGTGTCTACAAGGACCATTGACGTTGCTGACTGACGCAGGCAAACAGACGCTTGATACGGGCGACTTCTGCCTTATCGCACCTGGAATTAACCATCATTGGTCAAACGCAGGATCAAGCACTGCGGCGACGCTCGCGTTTCTCATTGATACCGAACGCCCTGGTCGCTGGCCAGCGAGTACCGGAATCGCTGATGCGTGCGGCGAGTTGAACCGAGCGATCATCGATGTCAACTTCCTGAGTTCATCCGGCGACGCAGATCTTCAGCATGCGTTCTGGCAAATCGCAGACCAACTCACTTCCGAAAGCCCTCGAAAGCAACTCTCACTCACAAGTCGACTTTGGATGTTTCTGTCAATGACCCTTGAACGTCTCACTCCAACACCGAATACCACAACTCAACACGAATTGGCCCAGCAAATCCGACGCTTGCTACTCAGCCGAGTGAATGACCGACTCACGATTTCTGAAGTGGCCGCGGAAGTTCACGTCAGTGCAACGCACGCTAAGGAAGTCTTCGCTGCAACATTCGACTGCGGCATCATGACTTACTTCAACGAACTTAAAATCTGGCAGGCAAAGAGGCTGCTCTGTGACCCATCCCTGACGATCGACCAAGTCAGCAGCAAGCTAGGCTTCTCTTCGCCAGCATACTTCAGCCGGACCTTTCGAAAACATTCCGGTGAAACACCATCAGAGTTCCGTAAGCAGCGATAATCGACCAGCAGCACATTTCGAGCCTGCGACAATGTTTTCAACAGTCGGCTCTTCTCAACCAAACTCACCCGAATAAGTCCCAGAACATGGACACTCTGTTTGCATTCGAAAAATTCAGGCTGAACCTATTCTGAATCTTCAACTTTAACGGTCCGCCAGGAAATTGCCCGCATGCATGTACTCTCGGCATCTGCCATTCGCATACCGCGCACATTTTGCTTGGAATAAAGTGCATCTTGAAAGAGGCGACTGAGCGGATCATTGTTGAGTCCTGCACGAGTTGCGTTTTCTGCACCTTCTAGTGATTCCTGCCCCAACCAGGAAAAGTCGATCGGTTGCCCCTGAACTTTTGTGGCAATGACGACAAGATGTTCCAGGCCGAGTGTTGATGCTTCGACTTGCATTGGACCAACGGTGTAAGTTTGCCCAGGCTGCAAACGATTGTCTGCGACAACCCCAAACGCGGGGAACATCGGGGTGATTCCATATTCGCTGTCGATAAACAGGACTGTAAAGTCGACTGCTTCACTTCCTGAGTTTTCGATTTCCAGGACGACATTCTCTCCGTCAGAGAGTGTCCAGTTTCGGTCTGTCCAATTCACTTTCTGCAACATCTCAGTCTCCGGAGAGAGGCTCAGCATTTTGAGATAGACCGAACATGGTTTTTTCTTTTTGAGGAAACTGAAGAGCCCTCCTGATGATTGTCGCTTGGAAGTGTCACAGAGCTGGAGTAGAGATTTCACTCGTGCGATACGGCCAAGTCGTTCACGCAACCAGTCAACTTGGCCCTCATCAGGTGCTGGACCAAAGTGCGCTGCTTCTTCTGGTGTTGACCAGCCTTCCGCAGGCAGCAAATAGAGTTTGTCCGCGGAAGTACAACGAATGATCCAGTCTGCCAATTTGGGATCTTTTACAACCTTAATTCGCTTCCCTGGATCACCAGAAATTTCTTCAAGCATCGCGAGTACTGATGCGGTGAACTTTGAGTCGCCACTTTCTTCCATCTGATCGTCGATGGCGATTTCCAGAGTCAGTTGTCCATAGCGAATTTCGACAGGCTCGACTTTCCCGCCTATCGGAAGATTCGATTTACTCGGCATTTCATCGTGGCGTGCAGGTACTACTGTCGATTCGGTCAATTGAGAGCGGACAACCTGAACATGTCCCAACGGAGTGTCGACTTTCTTGTCACCTGGAGGAGGATAGACCGCAAAGACGCTCCCGGTAGAAAAACCATGCAGTTTTCCAGCATTGATTGTGAACCGCCCTTCTTCATTAACGCTCAGCGCTAGTGGAGATCGAGACAGCATTTCTGTTTGCCCCAATACTTCGTGATTCTGATCGATACCTTCGACAAGTGGAGTCGGACCGAGACGACCATAAGCATGAATGTATTCGCCATGAATTCGCTGGACTAATTCGTTGTATGTCAGTGGCGCATCGGCACTCGTGAGAATTTTGATGAGTGTGTAGGTCAAAAGCCCTCGCCATTCCGAATCATCAGATTCATCCGGGAGAACCATTTCCAGAGTTGGTTCGTGTGGTTGAGCCGCGTAAATTGCGACGAGACCTCCCTGGCCAGCTTCTTCGTCGAAGAAGGAATCTTTCATTGCGACTGATCGAGTACCGGATTTGGCATTTCTTTTCGCGGCAGCGAGGACATCTTTGG
>JAJDEL010000212.1 GCA_029259835.1 Planctomicrobium sp.
TAGATCGTTCATGAAATGGTTCAAATTCAAGGAAGGTCTACTCGACTCGCAAAGTGACACGTCGCTTGCTTTATTCGTGATTCTCTGTCTCGGCATTTTCAAAGGACGCCTGCTGAACGAATTTTTGATTCGGACGCCCAACTTCCGGAAATCGATCTGCCATGACATATGGTCGAGAGCGGGCGACTGTATTTCGTAATGCAGGATTGTCGATCACCGTGTAGTGGGAAAGATTGGATTCCCAGTCGAAGTGACGCGTTGTGACACTGCCATCTGCGTCAAAAATGCTGCGCAGGTAGTAATATGTTCGAGGATCTTTTGGTTCGTCAAATCGCTGTTTCCAAAGATGATCTGGAAGGTTGTATTTTTTGGACGAGAGTTGCTCGACCAGCATCACTCGAACAATCGGCTCATGTTGAGTCTGCTTGAGTGTATTCGCAGCAACTGGTCCTGAATAAAGCCCCCAGGTATCGTAGTCGTGCCGCTCTGCCGAACCGAATGGATAGAACTCTTTCCAGGGAGGAGTCACATCATAGTGTTGACCACTCTCACCTTCCGCGATCAGAAGGCTTTGCCGGGCGAAGGTGTTCCAACCTCCGTACATATCCCAAACGACGAAATAATTCCCTAGAGAACTATACTTGTTGACGTCCAGCACATGGACGACCAGTCCATAGCAGAGAGTTCCGACGTAGCCAGCAATAATGAGGTTGGTAACCCAGCGTCGCATCGTGCAGCCTCCTTGCCGCGAAATGACTCGTTTCAGTAACAAGCAATATCCGCGATGCTTGAATTTAGGTCAATATGAAGTCGAATCGCTCGCTGATTCAGGAATTTAGCCGGCATCTGTGACAATAGTGCACAGGTCTCATCGCTAGGCAATCACTATTAAAGCTGCCATGATTCAGGTGATCGACTTGAAAATCGTTGCGACGTGTTGTCTCAAATTCTTCTTTCTTCAGCCCACAAACCAGGATGAACTGATGCGATTTGTCACAGTTTTTTCATTTACGCTTAGCCTTTTATTGAGTCTGTTCAGTGTTGTGAAAGCGGCTGATCTGTCCGGATCAAAACCGAATGTCATCCTTGTGATTACTGATGATCAGGGCTACGGACCAGTCGGGAAACATGATCATCCATGGATTCAAACTCCGAGTATGGATCGGATGTACGATCAGAGTACGCGATTTACCAGGTTTCTTGTTGCACCCACGTGTGCTCCGACGCGTTCAGCGTTGATGACCGGTCGCCACCCAATGCGGAACGGCGTGACACACACAATTCTGGAACGTGAACGAATGACGCTCAACGCTACGACGTTGCCACAAGTGCTTAAAAAAGTTGGCTACACGTCCGGGATATTTGGGAAATGGCATCTGGGAGATGAAGACGAATACCAGCCGCACAATCGCGGCTTTGATGAAGCGTTTATTCACGGAGCCGGAGGAATCGGACAGGCTTATGATTGCAGTTGTGCCGACGCGCCAGGAAACAAGTATTTCGACCCAGCGATCAAGCACAACGGTTCATTCGTAAAGACCAAAGGCTTTTGCACAGACATCTTTTTCACAGCGGCGCTCGGATGGATTAAAGAAGTGAAGGATCGGGACGAACCGTTCTTCGCTTACATCGCTACGAATGCTCCACATGGCCCATTCATCGCACCGGACAAAAACAAGCAACGGTTTCTCGATCTTGGATTCACAGAAACTCAAGCTGGCTTCTATGGCATGATTGAAAACATCGACGAGAACTTCGGTCGCCTGTTGAACAAAGTGGAGGAATGGAATCTTGCCGAGGACACGGTCATTATTTTCATGTCCGACAATGGCATGACAGGCGGTGGTTCAGGCAGACTCGGCAAGCCGATCGGGAAAACGTCTGATGACGAAGTTCTGTTTCCGTACAATGCGAACATGAAAGGGCTGAAAGGTTCCGCGGACGAAGGAGGCGTGCGAGTTCCGTTCTTCATTCGCTGGGATGGAAAGATCAAAGCAGGACAGGATGTGAACCGCATTGCGGCACACATCGACCTCTTCCCGACTCTGGTCAGTCTCGCTGGCGCCAGTGATCCTGAGAATCAAGTCGAAGGCAGAAGCTTGCTGCCGCTCATTGCAAATCCAAAAGCTGACTGGAAAGGTCGATTGCTCTACACGCACAAAGGCCGCTGGAAAACTGGAGTCGACCCGAACGAACACAAGTGGAAAGACTTCTCGATTCGCAATGAGCGTTACCGTTTGGTCGGCCGTGACCAACTCTTCGATATGAAGGAAGACCCAGGTCAAACCACGAACATCGCAAGCGAGCATCCTGAACTTGTTGAGCGGTTTCTGAAGCGTTACGACCGATGGTGGGAGCAAACTGTTCCGCTGATGGTTAATGAAGAAGCCGAAATGCTTCCGTTTCGACCATTCCATGTACAATTCCAAAAGCAAGCTGACTCAGCTGGAATCCCGAACTGGATTAAACCGCAGCTGTAATCGGAATTCAGCCGCCGGATGCGGCTTTTTTGGAGGGGCAAAACCGGCGGTATCGCTGCCACTCAACCACCGGCTAATCGCTGAAACTCCTTCGGGGTAGAGAGAAAGTTCATGTTCCAGAGCGATAGCCCCGGTTTTGAGTGTGAACCGAGGCCAGATCCCAAACGGCTGATTCATCTGTCATTTCCAAAACCTGGTCACCTTCCGCCGATTGAACTGCTGAGGCGTTCAAATAGAAAAACTCGACCGTGAATTACGGTCGAGTTTTTTTCGGACAGAGTGATGCCAGCAAATCAGAATCAATTTCAGGGAGTGACAATCTTAAAACGCTCCCTGTCCACCGCCACCGCCGAATCCCCCCCCACCCATGCCACCGGGAACGACAGGAATCGGTCGAGTTTTTGCAGGCCACTGAGGATTTTCAGAAGCCGACTGGAACTGCCGGGCGAGTTGGTTCAGCAGCGTTTCGATTTCTTCGTGGCTGCGCTGTGTTTGACGAATCACAAGGCTGCCATTGAAGAAACTGATTTCACCGCCAACTCCATCTCCCTCCTGCCACTCTCCACCGATGCCATGAGTAATCACATCTGAAAGTGCTTCCGGGTCTTCGACATTTAATGATCTCACATCATAAACTCGTGTTTCGAGGGTTTCGTCCGCAACAACCTCTGTCGTAATTACCAAAACACCATTCTTGATGATGTACGTCAAGTCGAGTGGTTCGAGCATTAGGTTGAATGCATTCTTAAGAGTGGCACCACTCAACACGAGTTGGACTTCGTCATCGCCCGAGAGTCCCTCGCCTGAGAGTGCTTTCGCATCATATATGATTGGAATATCGTGTTGAGAGCCGATGAACTCAATGACATCAGAAAGTGGGTTACCTGGGAACTTCACATTTGTCACTTCGTCCAGTGCGGCGGTGATTTTTTCTATAGCAGGCGACAGATTCTTCTCCACCGTAATCAGGTCGCCGGTGACTTTTCTCAGAGGTGTTAAGCTACTCATCGTTCCCAGCGCACCGTTCATATTTGGAGTCTGTCTCCCTGCACCTCCTCCGAAAGCCCCTGCACCATTAATTTGATTCGTTGAGG
>JAJDEL010000213.1 GCA_029259835.1 Planctomicrobium sp.
CGAGAAGCGACTTGGAGTGGAGGAACAAAGTGAAATCTGAACATCCAATCAATCGTGAGGCTACGATGGCATTGATTGACGCAATGCTCTGCGGCGAAATTGCCGCTGATGATGCTGCACGATTGAAGGAATTGCTTCGCAGTAATGAGGCAGCCCGACTGCTGTATGTCGAAATTATTGATCTTCAGGCCGGAATGCTGCAGTTTGCTGGGCACAATGAGCCGTTGACGGCCCAATCCATATTCTACCGACGCATCGGTGGGCAACGGTCGCGTCGAGTCGCATGGACATTGGCTGTCGTTGCGATTCTGGCTGTCATCATGGTTCCTTCGGCATGGTACATCATCGACCTTCATCATCATGAAGTGCAACAGGCTGTAATAGTACGCCCGATCAGAGAGAAGGTGCTACAGGTAAAAGACGTCCAACCCGAACCACCATTGGTTGCAACGTTGGTACGTAGTGTTGACGCGACCTGGGGCGAAACAGCCATTAAAGCGAAGTTGCCATCTGGCGCCCAATGGCGAGCCGGTGAATGGATTGAACTCAGATCGGGAACGGCAATCATTGAGTTCGAGAACGGGGTTCGTTGTGCTACATCTGGCGCCTCATTGTTGAAGGTCGATGATGCTCAGAATTGTATCTTCGACATCGGGACGGCGACATTTGAAGTTCCAGAGAGCGCAGTGGGGTTCACTGTGCAGACACATGGAGGTTCGTTCGTCGATTTTGGGACGACATTCGGCGTTCAGGTTGTAGCGGATGGAAGCAGCGAAGTTCATGTCCTGCAGGGAGTTGTTGAGGCGAGAGCCGATGGACTGGGACAGGCAGATGAGCAGGTTCTGAGACTGACGTCTTGTGGGGCCGCGCGCCTTGATACAACGAAGGGAGCGCTTTCCGCTGTCACTTTTGAACCGAAAAAGTTCTCAAAACCTCTGGCGTTCTCATCAGGGGTCGTACAATTCTCCGAATCAGTTCACTTCTGGTGGCAGCCGCTCGACCACCTGATTCCAGAAGGTTTATCGAGCGAGAAGACCGTGTGGCTTTGTCGGGAAAGATCATCTGTCGTACTGGAACAGAATTTCAACCTGGATCAACCAGATACAGCCAGCCTTCCAGCCGGAACCAGACTCGACAGCTACCTGCTTCATTTCTCTCCCGGGAATCAGGATCAGGGAGACAAAGTCGTTACAGGATCAATCACGTTTGCTTCCCGTGTTGCAGGAGTTCTTCTGTCTCCGGAAGCATTGAATGAAACCGATGTGTTGTTCTGTCATCCACAAACGTCCCTCGAAATCAATGAGGAGTCTCAAACTCGCCGGGGATCGGACGAACCGAAGGATCAGGTTTCAGTTCGGACTGGTGATGACCACACTGTTGACTTTCGACTCACGGCAGTGGGGGGGAGTCTGGATCAGGTACGAATCCTCCTTTACGCAAACAATGAATGATCAACCGACACAAATCGAATAAAAGCATCAAGCGTTGTTATTTGATGACGTCCTAACATTTACGAAAGGAACACTCTCATGATTGCAGCTCGGAAGTCGACGTTAACTGCTCTCGCACTTGTGTTGGCGGCATCCGTTGTTTGTGGCTGCGGTGGCAGCAGAAGCGATATCGCGGAAGTCAGTGGAACGGTCACTCTGGATGGCGAACCACTGCCCAACGCTCAGGTTCAGTTCATCCCAAAGGGTGGGACCGGAAGCAGTTCGTTTGGCAAGACCGACAGCAGTGGAAACTACTCAATGATGTTTTCCCGTTCCGTTCCAGGTGCGTCACTAGGAGAAAGTTCCATCCGCATTTCAACGGCCGATGTTAATGTGCAGGATGGTGAAGAGGTTGTTGTTAAGGAACGAGTCCCGCCAAAGTACAACAGCAAATCAGAACTTGTTGAAAACGTTCAACTCGGCTCAAACACGTTTAATTTCACATTGGTGTCCGGAGTCGAGGAAATCACTCAACCGGAACTGACGGAGTGATTTCGTGGACTATTACTTCCGCTGTATCGCGAGACCCAACAATTTAGTCTGTGTGACCATGTAACTTATTTTCTTTTTGGAGTATTCCCCATGAATCAGGTCTCAAGACGTTTTCGTCGAGCGTTTACGCTCATTGAATTACTGGTCGTAATTGCGATTATCGCAATTCTGATCGCATTGCTGCTACCTGCTGTGCAGCAGGCTCGAGAAGCGGCACGCCGCACATCGTGCAAGAACAATTTGAAGCAGATTGGCCTGGCCCTCCATAACTATCATGACGTATTCGGAACGTTTCCTCCCGGACAGTTTTTCCTTGGATCAAATGGCGGCACCTCCCGAGCGACACGTGGCTTTGGATGGAGTTGGACAGCGATGATTCTGCCTCAAATCGATCAAGCACCGTTGTATAACAGCTTTACATTTGAGTTGTCCCCTGCCGATCCCTCTAATGTCCCCTTTACCGAGTCCATTTTGATCGGCTTTCGTTGCCCATCTGATGCATCGGCATTCCTTCACGTAGCCATCGCAGGTAGTGGCTCGTGTGGATCGACTGCACTGGGAAACGCAGGCGTTGCAAGTTCGAACTACGTTAGCAATGCTGGATCGTTTTCGGGCAGCTTGAACGGACACAATCAACCATCAGACAGAGCGAATGGTCTACTGAACCGCAATTCCAAAGTCCGAATTCGTGACATAATTGATGGCACCAGTAATGTGATCATAGCAGGGGAAAGCATCCACTATCGCTTCCTGTGGGATCCCAATTTGTACGGACGTTGGCATCACCAGAGCCCTTGCCGGGCAGATTCAGGATTGCACGCGATGCGACAGGGCAATCAAAGACTGAATCCACCGAAGCTAGCAGGAAACACGGTGAAGAGGGAGGGCTTTTCCAGCTTTCACGAAGGTGGTGCTCAATTCACGATGGCTGACGGCAGCGTACGGTTTATCAGTGAAAATGTGAATCATACAGCACGCGGCTGGGTTGCTGCCGATCCTTTTGACTCCGCTAATGGCGGTGTCGGCTATGGGATTTATCAAAGACTGTTCTCGCGTTCCGACGGACTAACCATCGGTGAATTCTAGAATTCTGAATGTGTTCGTGGACCTCATCAGCTCATTTGAATTCGATCCGGATCAAAGGACTAACGGGTGATGCACCGTGCGTTGACACGCTGGTTATGACCGTGTTAACTCAGTAAATAATTTGACCTTTTGGAGAACCAGCTATGCGGCGCGCGTTTCAAATAATCATGGTGTGTCTGGCGATAGTTGCGAGCACTACCACATTGGTATTCTCGGCTGACTCCGCTCGACCGAATATCATTCTGGTGATGGCAGATGACCACGGATGGGGTGATACGGGTTACAACGGCCACCCATTTGTCAAAACTCCACACCTTGACCAAATGGCAAGTGAGGGGCTGCGTTTTGATCGCTGGTATGCTGCGGCACCTGTTTGCAGCCCAACACGCGGCAGTTGTCTTACAGGACGTCATCCTTATCGATACGGCATTTATTTTGCCAATACCGGCTCCTTGAAAATGCAGGAAACATGCCTCGCGGAGGTACTGAGAGAAAAAGGCTACGCCACTGGACATTTTGGTAAATGGCATCTTGGCACACTGACGACCAAGATCAAAGACTCCAATCGCGGTGGTCCCCAGAGCGATGCGATCTACTCGCCACCATGGGAAAACGGATTTAACGTCTGCTTCTCAACTGAGTCAAAAGTGCCGACTTTCAACCCAATGATGAACCCCTTGCCGGTCAGTCGGGAAGCAAAAAAGAATGTCCCGAAGGGTGGGTTCTACGGTGCACACTACTGGATTGGCCCGGACGAACACGTCGATCTCGCTGAACTGACTGGTGACGACTCGCGCCTGATCATGGACCATGCGATTCCATTCCTTGAGTCAGCCTCTCGAAGCAAAAAACCATTCTTCGCGGTCATTTGGTTTCACGCGCCGCATACACCGGTCGTTGCCGATAAAGAGCACCGCGACCTCTATCCGGACCATCCGCACGGATTATACGGTCAGCATTATCATGGCTGTATCACGGCACTGGATGAACAGGTTGGTCGATTACGAGCAACACTTTCGTCTCTGGGTGTCGCAGACAACACCATGCTGTGGTACGCGTCGGACAATGGACCTGAAAGCGATGCGACAAAAGGTGCTGGTAGTGCAGGGAGATTACGAGGGCGGAAGCGAAGTCTGTATGAGGGTGGTATTCGCGTGCCGGGCTTGCTGGTTTGGCCGGATCGTATTAAGCAGCCACGTGCGACCATCGTTCCCGCTGTTTCCAGCGACTATTTCCTAACGATATTGGACGTTCTTGATATAGAGACACCCGACCGGCCATACGATGGCATCAGTCTGTTGCCGCTGATTGATGGAAAGGTCGTTGAGAGGGACAAACCGATTGGATTTCAATCCAAAAATCAGATCGCATTCGTGACCGATCATTACAAGCTCTACAGTAACGATAAAGGGAAGACCTGGGAATTATATGACATTGTCGCTGATCCCGGAGAACAAAATGACCTCGCCTCTGTGGAAGCCGGTCGTGTCAAGAAGATGGCCAATGAGGTGGAGAAATGGATTTCATCCTGTCATCAAAGCGATCTTGGCAACGATTAGTGAAACGCGTGTGATACCTACCTTAGTAACGTTGGTTTGATTTGACAATTCAGGAGCCGTTCTGCCAAGAGTGTTTCGGTTTGCGATGAATCCGCAAATACGTCTGGCTTTCACGCACACGTACCGATTTCGCAAATAGGGTGGTAATAAGCTACGTACCGGAAAACGTATAGGCAAATGGAATATTAAACTGCAGAGATTGGTGGAACAAACGAGGCGTATGTGTTCATCACTTATGCAAATATAGGTTGGCCGAGTTTTTTGACCTTGCGCCACTCTGGATACCAAGTATCCAGAATTCAAAGCAGCATGCGTTCTCATTGTCATGTTGTCGTTCAGTCTGTTACAATGCAAGCACGCATGGGCGCAGGCATTTTTTTAAAAGTAGCCTTCAGACTGAAAACTAATAAAACACGACCAATCATCAAGGAGTTGATCATGCTCGCATCAAATTTACTTTCTCGTCGCCAGTTTGTGCTGTTGGCGGCGACCGCTGCTGTTTCCAGCCCATTGCTTGCACGGGGGGCGGAGAGTAAAGCTGGCTATCTCAACGGTCGCCTCTACAAGACTCTTAAGATTGGGATGGTTAAAACTGGTAAGACGCTCGAAGAAAAGTTTGCGATCGCGAAGGAAGCCGGGTTCGACGGGATCGAATTGAACTGTCCGGGGATCAACGTCGAAGAAGTTCGAGCCGCCATCAAAGCGACGGGACTTCCGGTAGATGGGTCGGTCAATGCCGGGCACTGGAATGTTCGCCACACAGATGCAGATCCCGCGATTCGTGCGAAGGCCCTGGCCAGTCTGCAGGAAGCGCTTCGTCAGACGCATGCAGTCGGAGGAAACTCGGTCCTGCTTGTCGTGGGCCGAGGAAGCGATGGCCCCGAAGAAGAAATCTGGAAGCGATCGGTCGAGAATATCTCAAAGGCAGTGCCACTGGCTGCAGAACTTGGCATCCACATCGTTGTCGAAAATGTCTGGAACCAGTTCTGCTACGACCACGACGGTGACCACACTCAGACCGCGGACAAGTTTGTGAAGTACATCGACGAATTCGATTCTCCCTGGGTCGGCATGCAGTTCGACATTGGAAATCACTGGAAGTACGGCAGCATGGGCGACTGGATTCGGCAGCTCAACAAACGGATCGTCAAGCTTGACCTGAAAGGCTTCTCGCGCGAAATGAGCAAGTTCACAAAGATCGGCGAAGGCGATCTGGACTGGGCCGATGTACGAAAAGCCCTCGCGGAGATCAAGTACGCCGGCTGGGCGGCAGCGGAAGTAAGAGGCGGCGATCTTGAGCGTTTGAAAGAAGTGTCCGCCAACATGGACCGCGTCTTCGGCCTCACGCCTCAATCTTGAAACAAACGATTTGCGGTACACTCCGTCCCGTGCTGGCGTTCTAATACGACTATTTATTCCAACCTTTGTAGTGGGAGAAATCGTTGCGTTTCTGCTGATTAATCAGCGGTTGAGCTGCCATTAATTCGAGAAACCTTACAGACCACGTTTAATGGTACGCCCTGGAAGGTACCGAAAAAATGCCCCCCCCAAAAAAATGGGTGGTTTTGCCGCAATCAAAACTGCGTTCCTCGCGACCCGTACCAAATTGGTCGATTCCGTCTTCGAATCTCAAAGTTCCAAGTAACTACGCGTTTCGCTGGCGAGCCACTGCGATCAGATGCGCTCGTTCAGAAGCGAAACTAATCCGCAGTAGGGTCTCACTCTGCCCCGACAGTCTGACGAAAGGTTCCGAGAACGCAAACTATCCGGCGTATCTGAACGAAAGTTTGAGCAACTGAGGAATCGGTGCGCAAGAATGACCGCTGATTCATTCTTCTTTTTTAAACGGACGGTTTGTCGAGTTCTCTGGATTAGAGTCTTTGACGATCCGCTTCTGGAGCGTGTCGACCACAACAAACTCTGCATCTTGACCGTTTCCCAAAGTGACTCGATATACACCGGGGGCTTCCTGCTGTATGACAGGAGCCACCTCAGGATCGATGGTACCTGAGCCAAACGGCCAGATCCCATATCGTTCAGCCGCTCCTTCTGCAGTATTCGCAATACTGTAATAGTACCGGCCTTTTGAATCTGGGCCATGCAAAATGACTGCATAGTCAGACTGAGGGAGAATGTTGATCGAGATAGTGCGAATTGTTTCGCTTCCCCCGGAAGAGCAACTGGACGCCATGCCGATGAGTAGTAATGTCAGAGGGACGATTATTAACTGTTTCATCATGTTAATCTGAGTGTTTGAAAGCGATTGTCGTTGCTATTCGGTCATTAGTCTGAACTGGTCAGTCTGATGATACTATCTGAGATTACATTCGCAAGATCAGACTTCAAATCACCTCATGCATTGGCTCAATTCCCTGGTCAACCAGAGACTTTGGGCCAGTGGTCGCGACTGTTGTACTGGTTAATTTTGGGTGGAGTCCGCGAATTGGGTGGCTTGTTTTGGTAAGCGTCCGGTCAATCCATACTTGTCAGGTCGTGTAGGCTTGAGTGCTGGAGCACAGTATTCTAGGGAGACACGATATGGGACGTCCACCGAGCGGCCTGGATGACTATTTGGATT
>JAJDEL010000214.1 GCA_029259835.1 Planctomicrobium sp.
ACGTCACGTTGATCGGTGAAATTTATGACGCTCTGATGAACCGAGCACTTGCGCGTCGGGAACCATTCTATTTTTATTCGGTGAACAACGCTCTCGGTCGAGCCTACGTTGAAGACCATCCAGAGGTTTCCGTCACGGTCACTTCGTCTCCTCATAATGTTGAAGTGACTTTGAATACTGATCTAAAATTGAGCCCTGCCGAGTTGGTCCTGACCGATCTCGACTACCCTGGCTGGTCGAATACTGACAACGAAGCAAATGGAAATCCACTCTTCCGCAGACAGCAAGTCACTCTCAATCAATCTGAAAACCCAACAACCATCAAATGGACATACAATCCTTGGACTGTCCGCGTGGGCGCGATCATTTCAGTTGCTGGTTTCCTGGTCTTGTTGCTAGTTGCAATTTCTCCGCTTTACCATCGACGCTTAAACTCCAAAATTGTTGAGACATTGAACTAATCAAGCGATCAATGGTCCGAGATCAACCACCCAACTGAGCGAGCCACCAAGTCAGGGCGACCAGAATTCCGACAACGATCCAGGAGATGATGAAGCCAGCCATCCCGATAAATGTCGGCGTCGGAAGTTCAATATCCTTGATCGGAAGGAGCTTGCCAGTTTCCGGAGGGAGTGGCTTTTCCGGTAGCGTACATGGCTGATCGACTTTTTCACCTGGTCGAACAGGTGTCCGCAAGAGCGTAAAGAAGTGATCAAGTTTACTTTCTTCAGGGCGCCTGGAAATGAAGCTCGTCACCAGGCCAGCGATTGCCCCACCACCGAGATAGATCACATACTGCCAGGGAATGCTTGTCGTGATTTTCTCTTGCCCCACGATTTCAAATTTAGTGAATGGGAACCATGTCCAGAGTTTTTCGCGAAACCATCGCGGGAGGAAGTCGATGTTTTCCTGAAGGAATGCTGAATTTCCTTGTGCCGCAATCCATTCTGATGAAGTATGAACCGTCGTCAGATACCACAATCCGGCAGCTGTGAGTGTTGATGTCCAGACCGCAGCAGGGGTGTATCCTCTCCAAATAATTCCAAACCAGAATGCCAGCCCAATAAACGCAGGGACAGCGTTCACGTAGCGAGTGAGAACCTGAATCGCATCTTCGAACTGCGTCATCATCACAAGTGCGAGGGCAACAATCACAATGCCAGAGAACCGCCCCACCCAGACGAGTGAAATTTTGGAAGCCTTTGGATTCAGAAACTTCCTATAGATGTTTTCAGCGAAGAGTCCAGAACCCATAACCATGTGTGCATCGCAGGAACTCATGATCGCTGCAAGGAGAGATGCAAACAACAAACCAACGAGGCCCGGGCTGATTTTGGGGAGAATATCATGTGCTGCATAACCAAAAACGCTATCGGCAAAGTTTTTCATTTCAGTCGGGTCACTGTTCAATTCAGCGAGCCGTTCTGCGGTAATAAAGCCGTTATCCGGGGTCAAGTAAATGACCACACAGGCCAGACCAGTGAACGTCCAGGCGATTGTGCAAAGGCGCTTCATGAAGTTACCAACAGTGAAACCGAAACGTCCTTCGTACTCAGTTTTTCCTGCGCCACAAACACCCATAATGTGCGGTTGGACAACGATTCCAATCAATGCGTTGATGGACATCATCACGATATAGAAAATTGTGATCGGTTCTTTTCCAAGTTTCGCGGCGAGATCGTTCGTCAGCGTCATGCTGAGCATGTCACTCCCACTGAAACCTGGAACTCCTTCATGTAGGGCAGCGAATCCGCCCGATGCGCCAGTGACTTGTGCGGCGTAGTACAATGCAAAAGGAAGAAGCAGAAACGAGAAGATGATTGTCAGGATTCCCTGAACGAAGTCGGTCACGACAGCAGCCCCAAGACCACCTGCCATTCCGTACATGACAAACATGACGGTCATCGCACCCACCGCGTAGACGACTGGAAACTGTCCGCCAGTAAGCCCCGTCACCATCTTCGCACCAAAGAAGAGCGAAGCCGAGATAAACGTGATCGACATACAGATGCCGAGAATCGAGTACAGCAGCGAAGTCGATGTGTCATACCGAGCTTCGAAGAAATCACTAGTCGTCAACGCGCGCATCCTCCGCATGACAGGGGCGATAATCCAGTAAAACGGCGTCGCCCATAACCAGAGGAATTGATACCAGATACCGGCCAGACCGTTGCGGAAAGATCCAGCGGCGACGCTGATCGCGTGTTCGCTACTTGTGCCTGCTCCAAAGGCAAAGAACATCATGAAGACTTTGCCGAACCGGCGGCCTCCCATGAAGAAATCGTCGGCATCATGGACTTTGGTGTACGACCAAATGCCCATCGCAGTAATGCCGATCAAGTAGGCAAACAGGACAACCCAGTCCATCCAGTGCAAACCCAGCAATTCAGAAGACTCTGCAATTTCAGCGGCTAGTAGCATGATTGTTCCTGTAATCCGTTGATTCAAACCAAAATCAACGCGGACAGATAAGTTGTTGAGCGGCGCGAAAACAAGTGAGTCTGTCCCACCGACGCGTGAGGAATGACAACTGGAATTCTTGTCGTTCTGAAGAGGGAATTCTCAGGAGGCGGGAGTGACAAGACAACAACGTAGAAAGAAGAGGTGAGCTCACCTACTCCTGTGAATCGATGTGGTCGGCATCGTCCTTCTCTTCTTCCGTCATTCCTTTCTTAAAGGAATTCACAGACATCCCCAAGCTCTTCATCGCCGATGGAAGTCGGCTGCCGAACAGCAGCAGAATAATAAACGCCAGGATGAGAAGTTCTGGAGTACCAAGTCCGCCGAACATAAATAATCTCGCAAAATAGTGCCGTAAACGGTGATGGACAAACGCTTATGGAGGTTTAAAAGTGGTGACAACTGCTCAATCCAAGCTCGCCACGATGCCTGCCTCGATAATGCCCAATCCTGAATAGAAAGTGTACCGTGGGTGTTGAGAAGACTCAAACAGAGACAGCGTTTTTATTCTCTCCGGGTCGAATGCGACGGTTTCTTTGGCAGAAAATAAAAGAGCAACCCCGATGATTATCGAGGTTGCTCTCAGTTCAATGCAGTCAACGCAAGTTCAACTTGCGTTCATGTGGTTATCAACCTTGCCAGAGCAGGAACCGCTCAGTTTGCAGCTCTTTCATTTCCTGGATTGTCTGATCAGGACTCTCCCAAATCGATTTCAGGGGATATTCATCCGGAATTGGTTGCCCCAGAATTTCCATCACGGAGCGCCAAATCAACATCGCTTTGATACCTTCCTCGATGGTGTCGCCTTCATCGACGAGCATGATATTCGATCCGTCTTCAGCCTGATAATGCGAAATGACGGTAGCGAGCAACGACATTCCTTCTTCAAGGGCTTTTCTGGCACCTTCAAAGTCCGCCACGTTTCGATACAGACGTCGTCCTTCGATCAGGTGGTATCGGGCGCGAGTCATTTCTTCACGACGTTCAATTTCACAGTGACGCTTCCAGTAATTATAAACTGTATTCTTGATGTAGCGTTGCTGCCATTTCTTTTTATCGGCAAGAGTCATGTTGTCTTCTTCGGCAAGTAGCTCAAGAACGTTATCGTCGTGTTCGAGAATAATCGTCCCACCTCCGCTCGACTCGATTGGCATACGACCATAGACCTCGGTCCAGTCAGTGTAGGCGTTCGCCCAATTCTCCTGGCTCTGGCTCGCCCACTGTTGGTAAACGCCATCTCGACGAACTTGCTTGGCTTCTGCATTGATTTGCAGGTTGTCAATTTGATCGAGTTCCTCTTTCACACCATCCTTCTGGAATGCACTCGCATAATCAATTAAGGCACGAGAGGGATAAGCAACAAAAAGCGCTTCATCCATTCGGTGTTGCTCGATGTTAGGTTGTTGAAGAGTCTCGTTTGCGAGCAAGTACCAATCACGAGCGACCAGGTAATTGTCTTTCCCTTCTCGATTGATGTCTTCGTCCGGACCACCTTTCCAAACCTTCACATTGGGATCGCTTTTAAAGAAGGCGCGATAAACTTCCTTCTCGTCGGCAATACCAATTTTTGCACCAAAGAATTGCCCCGCTCCAAATTGTAGTTCTGGAACTTTCTGATTGCGCTCCGTTCCACGAATCATGAATTTTGCGCCCCGCTTCACCCAGTGATAGCGATCTTTGACGTCATCACATTCCGCAGAAACGTTGTACGCCAGATTCCACGCTTGAAATTCCCAAACACCTTTGAAGTGGGGTTGCAGAAGGATGATCTGCTCAACTCGCTCGTTGAGTTGATTGAACTGCTTGGTCTCTTTGTCGTGAATCGCCTGACTCCAAAGCCAACTTGCTGCGACTCCGCGCATTCCCAGTAAAACGAGGTTCATCGCGGCGCTGGTTGGGTCAACATTTCCCAGGCTCGACTCCCCCAACT
>JAJDEL010000215.1 GCA_029259835.1 Planctomicrobium sp.
GTCCTCAGTTGCAGGACCTGATGAGCATCGTGACCTATCAGTCATTCAGACGCTGGATCCGTGAAATTGAAGCAGAGCGAGAGAAAGCAGTCGAAGAGAATTCGACAGCGAAAGCGAAACAGGATAACGGACGTCCCAAGACGCCGGACGAAGTCCGTGAATTGATCATTAAGATTAAGCTCGAATCCGGTTACGGGTACTCAAAAATTCTGCAAGAGTTGGCCAAACTGGGCATCAATGTCTCACGTCAGACTGTCAAGAACGTCTTGGTCAAAGCTGGTCTTCATGACGACCCCAACACGGGCAAGGATTCCTGGGACGCATTCTTGAAACGTCACGCGGACACCATGTGGCAATGTGATTACCTGACGAAACCAATGTGGACATCGAAAGGGATTATCGACATGTTCATTATCGTGTTTATCCATATCGGGACACGACGAATCTGGGTCTCACCAAGCACGGCAAGTCCTGATTCAAAGTGGGTGGCTCAACAAGGCCGAAACTTTCTCATGCACGCTGAAGACATTGGCCTGGAACCGAAAATACTCATGCATGATCGGGATACGAAGTTCACGAAGGAATTCGATGAGATCATTAAGTCGACAGGCTGCGAAATCAAGAAGACACCGATCATGTCGCCGAATTTGCAAGCGCATGTCGAACGAGTGGTTCAGACTTTGAAACACGAAGTCTTAAATGAATTTGTGGTGGTCTCTCAAAAGCATCTGAACCACATCTGTCGCGAAGCTCAGGACTGGTATAACCACGAACGTGGTCACTCAGCGAGAGAGAACTTGCCACCGGATTGGGAACAACCACCCGAAGAAGTACAGACCATCAAGCTGAAAGACGTTGCCTGTTCAACTCGACTTGGTGGACTGCTTAAGCATTACTGGCGCCGGGCGGCTTGAAGTCATTTTTATAATGAAAATTGCTGATCAATTGGGATCACGCTCTAACCTTGATTACATGTCTGACCTCGCATGAACGACTGTTCTTTCACAGAGCAGATTGTCAGAACTGTAAGCCCAAACTTCTGAGCCCGGCGAAGCGGAGAAAAGCTGTGACATGTGATTCAGGACCTAGAAAAAGAAAAGATTCAATCTCCATAGTGCCTAACACTCAAACTCATTGTCAGGGTTATGCAAGTCGTAAGAATCATTCTTGATGAGACTTCATTCGCAGGTGCCATCTAACACTCGAACCATGAGTTACCGCTAGTAATGGCATTTCGGACGTGTTAGCGTGGATGTCATATCTTGAGTCGTTCACGAGGTAAACAGTGAGCGTTGTCAGTGAAGTGCCGTGGGGGTTGTTCTGTGTCAGAAATTTCATCCGGATCAAACGAATCTCCGAGCAATGAATTTGAGAGAACATACGTTGTTGAGCAAACGGATTACTCGAAAGAAGAACGGGATATCGCTTTCGCTCTCGAAGTGTTGAACGCTGCGGTGATCAACGAACGACAACTGGCGTCGGCACTGTCGACTTGGACTCTTCACGGTCACACAGCTTTGGCCGATCATTTGTTTCAAGCCGGTATGGTGTCTGAAAAAATACGGATCGATCTTGAGGAGTGCGCGTCGACTCGGTTGAAAGAATTTGAAAGCGGAATGCCCAGGGATCACCGACAGGGACTCTCTGCTGACTCACTCACAAAAGTGGCCTTAGAACGTTTAGACGAGTCAGGGCGTGTTGCGAAGTTGCTGGGGATGAGTGTTGCCATCTCTGGTGTCAAAAGCGATGAGTTGCGAGAGCACCTTTCGCGATATCAGATCATTCGAAAATTGGGGCAAGGAGGACTGGGGACGGTCTGGCTGGCTCGCGATTTGACGATGCAACGCTACGTGGCACTCAAAGAAATCAAGAACTCGAAAACGGTCGGCAAGGCGGCGCTTGATCGATTCCGCCGCGAAGCTGAGATCACGGGCCGACTTGAACATCCAGGCATCGTACCCATCTACCAGCTTGGAGAAGACTCCGCGAGCGGCGAAGCATTTTACGTTATGCGGTTTCTGGGTAAACAGACGCTGCAAGACGCTATCGGTGAATATCACGAACGACGTGAAGATGGTGACGACGATCCCATGCTTCTTCGTCATTTATTGGTTTCGTTTATCAGTGTTTGCCAGGCGGTGGGGCATGCACATTCGCGTAAGGTGATCCATCGCGATCTGAAACCTGAAAATGTTGCCATTGACAGTTTTGGGCAAGTGATAGTCATCGACTGGGGTTTGGCGAAAATCCTCGATGATGGAATGCTCGGCGACAGCCTTGCTGATATCGGTTTTTCAGATATGGCCGATAGTCAACGAACGCTTGCCGGACAGGTGTTAGGATCACCACTTTACATGGCTCCTGAGCAAGCTGCCGGTCGAGTGGATGAAATCGACGAGTCCACAGATATCTTCGGGCTAGGAGCAATTTTGTATTCGATCCTCACTGGATCAGCTCCACATGAACAGAGTCGTGATTTGTCAGGCAGCACAACAACTCGGCAATTGATTACCCTGATTGCCAGCGGAGCGACACCACTCGCTCGTGCGTCTAACGACGACGTTGATCCTGTGCTGGAAACCATTTGCGCGAAGGCGATGGCCAAGAGACGTTACGCCAGATACTCGTCTACGACGGCATTGGCCGAGGACATTCAGCGATGGATGGCGGGGGAGCCTGTCCTCGCTTACAAGGAAAATTTCTCCCAACGTATGGGACGTTGGGTTCAACATCATCAGCGACTTACTCAGTTGTTGGTGGCTGTCTTGATTATCACAATCGTTGTTGGAACCACTCTGGCAATCGCCACGCGACAGAACTCTATTGCTGCTAGTCAGGCTCGTTTTGAAGAGATGCGATCTGATGAACGTGAGGTTGAAGTTCAACTTCTCGCAGCCGGGCAGGATCTCAGCGTTGACGTGCGTTTCATGTCAACGTTACCACCGATTCAGGGAATCATCGACGCTCGTGCTGGAACCGATGGTTCGGAAAGTGAAGAAGTCTGGATCGGTCGCTTGGAGACAATCTATGAAGGTTTGTTACGAGCCAATCCCAACTATTTAGTGATTGCTTACATTACTGTAGGCGAAGACACACCTCAGGAAATCGTACGTGTCGAGAGACAAACAACAGATCAGGGGTACATTCGCCGAATGCCACAAAGTCGATTGGCTTCTTTGACGATGTCGACATTTTTTAAAGATGCTTTAGAGATGGCGCCTGGAGAGGTGAAAATTTCTTTAACTGAAAGGATTTCAGGGAAACACGCCAACACTGGTTTGCGGAGAATGATCGCGGCGATTCCCGTGTTCGACGAGCAATCGGGCGAAACCTTTGGCCTGGTTGCCATTGAAACTCACGTTACTAGTCAGATTCAAAATATCTTGAGCGGATTGGACGGTCGCTTGGGGGAAATCTATATCACTGACGCAGCGGGTAAGGTTTTAGTCACTTCGAATCCAAAGTTCGGTGTCGAGGTGGTTACGCAAGAGATGAACATTTCGGACCATATCTCGGACACCGCTCACTTCTTTTCAGAAGGTTCACGGCAAAGGTACTTGAGCGACGAATCTTCTTTCATCGTCAGGCGGGTTCAGCTCGACGTAACAGACACGGCATGTAGTCTTGGCATCGTGCAAAAACTATCTTCAAGTGATTGAGAGCCTCGGTACTTGCCCAGCCCCCAGTGTTGGTACCAGTTTTAGGATTGCAGTTTGGTAGGTGACCTGCTCCCCGAATCTGTACCAATCGCAGTGAGAAAACCAGGGCTTCTGACCTGCTCCCAAACACGGGTACCGTGGTAAGCCAACCACGACGACTTGATCCTCTGGCTGGCCTACAAGGAAGCCAAAGCCCTGCTCGCAAAGCCCGATACGCCGGAAGAGTAACAGCTCCCGATAAATCCGTGTTCCCAGAACAGAACAGCCAAATTCGGCCGACAGACTCAAATACTCCATACGTTTGATAGCACAGCGAGAAAACCACCCATTGATGACACCGGCAAACGCTTGACTCAGTTATTCGCTACGTGTCCGAAGCGGCCCCCCACGTGAGACAGGGGTGTTAACTCGAAGCCGAAATTTGAAGAGAGCGAACGAGAGTATATTCGGGAGGGGGCCAACAGGGCGACGGAGTTGGCTTGAGTGGCGTTTTGGTGAGAGCGCCTTGGCAAAATCCAGAGGAGTTCGAGATGTCGCAACCCGTTGCAAGATCGGCGGATAAAACGCAAAACACCGAGAGCTTTCACTCACTCGCTTGTTGGTGAAACCGCTGATGAGTTAGATTGCTTGAGTGAATAGAGAAAATTAATATTTTTCGGTACGCTACCCGCGAGTCGCTCGTGACGATATTTTCGTGGCACTGTGTTCCTCACTCGCGGTTCACGGTCAGCAAACATTGATCGCCATGCCAAACCAAATTCACTGTTCCCAATGTGATCAGCAGTTGACCCAGGTTGGTCAATTTTGGGTATGCCCTCAACATGGGCAGGTTTCGCCAGAGAAACCATCCGCCCCCCTTCGTATCTTTCTCAGCTACGGCCATGACGCCAATGAAGAGTTAGTCTGTCGCATCAAGGCTGATCTGGAACAGCGTCACCACGACGTTTGGTTCGACAAGAGCGAGATTAAGTTCGGCGACAACTGGCGGCGGTCTATCACGGAAGGTATCACTAACAGCCACAAATTCGTCGCCTTTCTCTCGAAGCACTCCACTCGCGATCCCGGTGTCTGCCTCGATGAAATCGGCATTGCGATTGGTGTTAAAGAGGGAAACATCCAAAC
>JAJDEL010000216.1 GCA_029259835.1 Planctomicrobium sp.
TGCACCGGCTACCTATACCAAAGAGAGATCAATTCTCCGTTTTTTTGACAGTCGCCTTGGCGGGCTTGAAGCCCTTTTTTGCTTTTTTGACAGCGTCTGCCTTCAATTCCTGTAATCGCAATTTTTGCCCAGGAGTCAACAGCGCCTCCATTTCAGTATCGCGTTGAGCAAGAAGTCCCTTCATTTCCTTTCGGAGTGCCGCCAACCGTTCCTGATACGATTCCTGAACGGAATACAGCTTCTTTCTCTGGTCATCGTCGACGCCAATTTTTCCGAAATAAGACGGCAGCGGCCCACGACGTTTCGCCTTTGCAGTGGTATCACTCTCTTGTGCGGAGATCCCGCCAGCAAGAGTCAAAGATGTGATCGCAATCATGAGACAAGTAACACGTACAATTTTTTTTTGTAGCATTTTTTATACTCCCTAAAAGAATGAACCAGACTTCAGCCGCCCCTCTGGTACGGCCCTTTATCATTTCAAATCAAACTAGCTGCATGTTGCGCAACTTGCAAGATTCAATTTCTTTTTTACTGAATGCGGGGTGACAAGTTGCAGTGGTAATAGTTTTAAGGTTGCAATGAGTTGTCCCTTGAAATAGCATCCTGCCTAGGATGGCGGGGCAGTTCATTCTTTAAAAAAATGATAGGGCCATGGGTCGCTATAAAATCATAATTTCGTTCCTGTCAATCATCAGTATCTCAGTGGTGATTCTTTACGCAGCCGATGTTACCACTCACATTTCTGCAATCGAGTCGTCTTGGGGTAGCCAAGGTTCTTCTGCGGCAACATCTCGCATCACGTTTTACGAGTCATTTTTTGATTGCCGGGAACAGAAGTTGTCGGTCGAGGATGTCGTTGAAATTGTTGAGGGGTTGAAACTTTCACGCGATGAAAAAGTGATCGAAGAGTTGATTCAGAAGCTCAATCCGAAATTTTTCAAAAAACAGCAGGCCCATGATCAGCAGAAACAGAAGTGGGGCCTGTGGGAAAAACGGACACTGATCAATGATGGATTTCGGGAACGCTCGACGGGTGAAGATGACGAGCATGTGGTTGCTCGTGGGCTGCATTTGATGCACGACCAACTCAACAACGAAATTTCCTGTTACGAGGAGGGACGTTGTGAGTTTCATTACCACCAACTTCCCTGGTTTTTAGCTGTGCCCCCAGAAAACGCGTTGCAGAATGTGGCGTCGGTAGAAGAGGGAGAAACCACGAAGACTTTACATTGGAAGGCTGGGGGCTGGTTGGTTGTTGATGCAGAACACCAACTTCCGATTGACGAGGAGATTGTTGATTCTGATGGAGCGGTTTTGAAGAGGAGTTTTTATCGCGAGCGTTCGGTTTATCCTGGCGATGTGATGTTGCCAGCGATTCGCATAGAAATCAGTTTCCGGGACAAACTGGCAAATCATGTGATGGTGACTGTCGTCGAAGATGCCAGTTTTAATGTCGACATTTCAGAATCTGAATTCGTACTCCCGGCGACCGAAAAATCAATCATGTCGGACCTCCGTAATAATCAGCGACGCGCACGACGCAGCAAGCATGAGATCACTGATTCAGCAGAGTACTTTCTCGCAGGTGGTTTAGCCTCGAATACCGTTCTTGTTCCTGCTGGCCCGCAAGCTCTTAACTGGAAAGCGTTTTTTCTCATTTTGAATGGTTTTGTCCTGATTGTGCTGGGAGTCATTCTATGGCGTCGAGCATAACAATTATTTGTCAACTGAAAGGAAGATGTTGTGATCTACAGACTCTTTAGTTTTGTTCTTCTTTGTGCTGGTTGTCTTTCATTTGTGAATGGAATCGCGATTCCAGTCATGGCAGACCCGTCGTGTAATGGTGACGATTTTTATCAAGGCCTGGAGTGCGACCCGGCACATGCAATCCATCGGCATTTGGCGCAGTCTCTGAATGTTGACTGCTTTGGAAATGCAAGCTCCTGCACGGCAGGTGCCGGCTCTCAATGCGGAACACTTGAGGGATACCAGGTTGCAGGCAAGGGGTTGTGTGTCTCCAAAATTGGCACTGAAGCATCTGACACTTGTACTGAAGATGCCTTTTCAACTTTTGTCGCAGTCAATTACTACACAACTGGCTGTGGCGTTAAGAATGGGAGCTGCACCTGCCTATTCTACCCTTCAACGATCCATCCGACTCAATACTCTGAGCTGTGTGATTGCCAGTAGAGTCGACTCATCAATGTCTGTGTCTGGCTTTCGTTGAATATTACGCCTTAACGCAAATTAACTCCTCAGCCGCAGCTTCGATTTCGATATGTGAGATCGAAGCAAGCTGATCGACAAAGCCGACGAGAAGCGCCAGATCGCAGATTTGATTGATCTTTCTAGGGACACCCTGAGAGAGTTCCCAGATAGACTGTGCTGACCTTGAATCGAAGAGATGGCTCGCCCCCGCTGCTTCGAGACGATGCTCAAGGTAGCTTTCAACTTCGACAGCAGTGAGTGGTCGCAATGCCATCCGTACAGAAATTCGTTGGTCGAGCGATTTCAGCCTCTTAACCTTCGAGAGCAAATCGGTCCGGCCAGAAAGAATGATCGAGAAGTTCCCAACGCCATTCTCGCGGAGGTTCGAAAGGAGCCTCAGGCAATTGAGATGCTCCATATCAAGAAGATGGGCATCGTCAATCACGAAGACAGGTTGCTTCTCCTGACGGCTCAACTCTTGCAACTTCTCTTCAAGTGCGAGCAACACAGACTCTCCACCGCTATCGATGCGAACTCCCAGGCGATTCGCCAGATACGCCAACGTTTCATTCGCAGAGAGAGTTGGGATCACCAGTCTGATAAATGGCCCAATTCTTTCGTCCTGACATTCGCGTTCCAGTACGTGGGTCAGAAACGTCTTTCCCAGACCGTGATCGCCTGCAACTAAACCGATCCCTTTTTGTTGCTCGATGAGATAGCGCAGTTTGAGCAAACTCGCTTGATGTGATGGGCTCGGGGAATAGAATTCCGGCGCAACTCCATCGTCAAACGGACGACGATTGAGCTTCCAGTACGCCTCATACATATCACTTCTCACGTCAGAATTTTGTTAAAGTCGAAGTTCCGGCGATCCCACTACACTTCCAACATGCCTGTTGTTTCGAGAAGGTCACCGCGTGTAAATTCTTCACCTGGAAAAGATACGCGGGGCATCTTCGACTGCTTCGATTGTCCCACTCAACCAAACGGCAGGATGGTCCGCTTGATCGGGTTCACTCGGTTCAAATGCAATCTGAACGACTTGAGTAGAACTCTCTTTATGGTCGACTTGAAGTTCAGAGAAATCTGCGCGGACGATTTCATCTTGATCTACAATCAATTCTTTGCGGTCAGAACGATTTTCCAGTTCAACCGGTTCTTCAAAAGCGACATGTTGAATTGGAGGAATTGATTCAGTGAGTAATTTTTCTTCGATGAGAGGTGGCAAATCACTGCGCTTGCGAATGACAGCTGTCGAGCTTCGAGACGTCTTTGAGACTTGATTGCTGTCTACGGTTTGATGTCTCGTGTCTCGAAGCGCAGAAGCGCCCACCACGAGAAAAATCGCTGCCAACCAGAACCAGATTTGTTGTCGTTTCCACGGTATCACCGCAAGCACCCCCACCCGCGCATAGATTTTTACAGAACTGTGTACTCTCTTAAATCGGCTGAGCCGGGCCGAAACTTAACAATATTGCCGGTTGTAGAGATTTTGCGACCGGCTGCTGGCTTGAAGAATGAGGCAGCAGATCGCGATACTGCGAGGTTCATCAATCAACTGTCATCTGTTGGAGAATTGACTCACATGCTTTCACTGAAACGGTTTTGTTCTCGCTGGTCTGCTCTGTCAGCCACGAGTTTAGCGATTTTGGTCTGTTTATTTTCTCTGCCAGCCGAGTCTCGCGCGGACGATGCCGATCCGTATGGCGGGTTCAAAATCGGACTCCAGAGCTATTCTCTGCGAGGCTTTGATGCTGCTGATGCGATGAAGCACTCGAAGAAACTCGGCCTCAAATACTGGGAGGCGTATCCTAAACACATTCCGATGTCGACGGTTCCTGCCCATGTCAAAGAACAGAAGGCAAAGCTCAAGAAGGCTGGAATCACTCTGGCTTCCTACGGAGTGGTCGGGTTCAACGACAACGAGACAAAAGCTCGTGAGGCTTTCGATTTCGCTAAAGCGATGGGGTTCAATTCGATAAGTGCCAACCCCAAGAAGGACAAAGCAACTTTCGATTTGCTCGACAAGCTCGTCGACGAATATCAAATTGCGATTGCGATACACAATCATGGACCAGGCGCGGATTACGATAAAGTTGACGACGTTTTAGAATGGGTCGAAGGCCGTCACCCGCTCATCGGTGCCTGCGTTGATACTGGTCACTATCTCAGAAGCAATGAAGATCCAGTCGAAGTGATTCAAAAACTTGGCAAGCGCGTCTTCGGTGTCCATTTCAAAGATGTGCGAACGATTCATTCTGATGAAGAAAAAGCCAAGCTCATAGCTGAGCTTCCAAAAAACCGCGCGAATCAACTTGAGCGTGAAGGGAAAATTTTCACGATTCTTGGCGAAGGAGAATTGAACGTTGTCGGCACTCTGAGAGCGTTGCGGAATGTCGGATACACGAATGCGATTTCACTGGAGTATGAAGAAAATCCAGAGAACCCACTCTCGGACATCGAGCTTTGCTTGCAAACAGTTCGTGACGCGGTTGCTTATCTTGATAGCGATGAAAAAGGATTCGTTCAAATTTTCAACGGCAAATCTTTCGATGGCTGGAAAATTAACGAAGTCCCGGAAACCTGGAAAATTGAAGACGGCGTGATCACCTGCAATGGTCTTCGTAGCCACTTGTTTTATGCCGGTGACCTTGCCCCGTTCAAGAACTTTGAGCTGAAAGTCGACGTCAACGCAGAGAACAACAGCAACGGTGGAATTTACTTCCATACAAAATTTCAGAAAACAGGCTGGCCGGACGCCGGTTTCGAAACTCAGGTGAACAACACTTACAGCAAAGACCCCCGCAAAACAGGGAGCTTGTATGCTGTCAAAGATGTCACGCAGCAATTGATTCCAGACAACACCTGGTGGACGCAACACGTCATCGTCAAGGGAAACCGCGTGATCATCAAAATTGACGGCAAAGTCGCCGTAGATTACACGGTACCTGCGGATGCAGAACGTCAATTTAGCAAAGGAACGTTTGCCCTCCAGGCACACGATCCGCACAGTACTGTTCACTTCAAGAACATCCGAGTGAAACGGCTTGCCGATTAATTGAGGAAGAAGTCTTCCAGAAATGCCTGTGAAGACGGTAGCTAGAAAATAGTCGCGGCTTTCTTAGATTGAGGAAGCCGCGATTTCTTTATGTTGGGCGGGAGTTCGTGCCCGTTCAAGAACGTACAGCGCGCTATGTGCTCGTAGGTTGGCGAAGGTGGCTTTCTTCACGGCACGGTAGCCGATGATGGGGAGTTCGCGGATGATGTGAAAATTCCCTTGGCTGGCAAGTTCACGGAAATCGACGAGCGAAAGAAAGTGAACGTTCGGCGATTCGTACCATTCGTAAGGCAAGTTGTCCGTGACTGGGGCGCGGCCTTGCAGCGCGACTTGCAGGCGGATTCGCCAGTGAGCGAAGTTCGGAACAACAACGATTGCTCGACGGGCAACTCGAAAAATTTCGTTTAGCAAATCGAGTGGGCGGTCAATTTGTTGCAGAGTCTGGCTCAGGATGGCAAAGTCAAAACTTTGCGAGGGTAGCTCGGTGAGACCGGCATTCAAATCTTCCTGGAGCATCGAGACTCCTTTTTCGATTCCCTTTACAAACAGGTCTTCATCCAACTCCACACCAAGGACATCGCAATCGTGATCGTCGCGCAGTCGTGCGATTAAAGTGGCATCTCCACAACCGAGGTCGATAACGCGACTTCCACGCGTGATTTTATCGATGATAATATCGTTCGTAACCGCTGTACGTGGGTCAGGCAAGTGCATTCTTTTCGCACACATCAGGATGATCTCCCCTGTCGCTGGTCCATGTACATTCTGGCCAGAAACGGGGCGACGAGACGCTCCAGCTTTGGCAACTCTTGATCAATCAAAAACGCATCATGCCCGTACGGACTTTCGAGTTCCCGAAATGTGACATGCCGTTTTGTTTCGATGAGTGCCCGAACAATGTCCTTGCTTTGTGCTGTGGGGTAGAGCCAATCCGAGGAGTAAGAGACAACCAGAAAGCGGCTCTCCGTTCGACTGAAAGCCTCTGCCAGCGAGCCATACGCTTCGCTTAAATCAAAGTAGTCCAGAGCACGCGTCAGAGCGAGGTAACTGTTCGCATCGAACCGTCCTACGAATTGCTTCCCCTGGTAATGCAAATAGCTTTCGATTTGAAATTCTGTTTCCGCGCGCAAATTGAAACCAAGCTCGTCCCCATCCTGAAGCTTGCGTCCAAATTTTAATTCGATGGACTCTTCAGACAAGTAAGTGATGTGAGCAACCATCCGAGCCAGCGCCAATCCAAAGTGAGGCTTCTCGTCTGCGTCATAGTACCAACCATCTTGAAAGAGCGGATCGCTATAAATTGCGCGTCGCCCAATCGCATTGAAAGCAATGCCCTGCGCGTTCAATTTCGGACCTGAAGCAAGTACGATTGCTGAGCGCACGCGATCTGCATGACTGACAGCCCACTCCAAAACCTGCATACCGCCGAGGCTGCCTCCGATCACGGCGAGGATTTGTTCAATTCCCAAATGATCAATCAACGCATTATGCACGTTGACAATATCTCGAATCGTAATGAACGGAAAATCTGGGCCATAAGGTTTTCCTGTTTCTGGATTCAGCGAACTGGGACCGGTTGTTCCCTGACATCCGCCGAGGACATTTGCGCAGATGACGAAGTATCGATTTGTATCAATCGCTTTTCCAGGGCCAATGAATTCATTCCACCAGCCTGGCTTTTTTTCTTCCGAATTGTGCCTACCAGCAACGTGGGCGTCTCCTGTCAGTGCATGACATACAAAGATTGCATTGTCCTTACGCGGCGAAAGTGTGCCATACGTTTGATAGGCGACCGTGATCGGGCCGAGTGTCTGACCACTTTCGAGTACTAATGGATTCGGCTGTTCATACAGAGTCGTAGACTCTCGACAGACGAATCCATCTGGCGAGGCAGAATCTTCAGTGTCAGCCAATTTCGTGGACATTCGGAGGAACGTAACTGGAGAAGGGAGCTAAAAGGACAACAAGAGCATGCCATGTTAAACAACATTCGACGCGAATTCGAGCCGTTTTCTCATGTCAGCCTAAGTCGCTCGCGGGCGAAGTGGATGGCGCCGATCAGTTGATCGATATCGCTTGTTGTATTGTAAGCACCAAAACTGACTCGAACGGTCGCAGGAACTTTTAGGAAATCGTGCAGCGGCATCGTGCAATGATGACCATGTCGCACGAAGACTCCCTTGCGATCCAGCAAATGTGCCAAATCTTCCGGGTGTGCTCCTTCAAGGGTAAAGCTGATGATTGCGCCCTTCTCTCCTGGAGGAGGTCCATAAATGTTCATGCCTGGAATGTCGTTCAAACACTCGTGAGCGTATTGCGTGAGTGCAGATTCATGTTCGTGCAGAGCGTGAAGGCCGACTTCGTTCACAAAATCGATGGCGGACTTCAATGCTATCGCTTGTACAATTGGAATTGTCCCTGCCTCGAATTTTGCAGGTGGCTCTGTCCAGGTGGAGTGATCATCGTAGACGCGATCAATCATGTGACCGCCGAAGAGCAATGGATCGGTCTCTGCTAATAACTCTTGCCGACCATAGACAATTCCGATACCGGTCGGGCCGTAAATTTTGTGACCAGAGAACGCAAGAAAATCGATTTTGTCCGCAACGACATCCACAACCTGATGCGGCACACTTTGCGCGGCATCGACAACAATGACTCCACCAACGTCGCGGATTCGTTTTGACAATTCGTTGATCGGGTTGATGGTTCCTAACACGTTCGACATTCCGGTCACGGCGAGCAACTTTGATTTCGTTGTGATGAGTTCGTCGAGCTGAGAGAGATCAAGTTGTCCATTTTCGGTAAGAGGAATGTAGCGAATGACCGCACCGGTTTTCGCGGCGGCTTGTTGCCATGGAACAAGGTTCGCGTGGTGCTCCATCCGGTTGAGAAGAATTTCGTCCCCTTCTTGGAGATGCCTTACGGCCCACCCGAATGCGATCAGGTTCAGAGACATCGTCGTGCCGGAAGTGAAAGCGATTTCGCTGCGGTCTGCGGCGTTGATGAATTGCCGAACTGCTTCGCGCGACGCCTCGAGTTCATCATCAATCTGGGCGCCAAACTGGTAAACCCCGCGATAGGCATTCGCATAGTGAGTTTCGAGAACAGTCCGTTCTGCGTCGATAACGACACGAGGTTTTTGTGCCGATGCAGCACTGTCCAAAAACGCTAACGGTTCTCCATTGGGCAGAGCATGGTCGAAGACAGGAAACTGACTTCGGATCGTATCAGCATTCAGCGAGGGGGTCGTCATCTCGGTGCTCTTGAACTTTCGATTTGCCGTACACTTGAAGTGTACGGCTAAAGCGCTTGTCTCAATTCACGCTTCACTGGTCATGATTCACTGATGACTGTCTGAACGGCAATTTCTCGTACGCGTTGCACCATGCCGAAGAGACCGTTGCGGCGTTGCGGGCTGAGGTGTCGATCCAATTCCAGTCGATGGAAAATCTTTTCAACATCGATTTCAATAATCTCTTCAGGTGTCTTGCCGTTGTAAATCGCCATTAAAACTGCAATTAAACCGTTCACAATCATGGCATCGCTGTTCGCCAGAAACTCTACCGTCCTTGGAGAATTCGTATCCTGAACAGAAGCAATAAGCCACACATTACTTTGACAACCATGGACCCGGTTAGGTTCGATTTTTGCGTCGTCAGGAAGTTTTGGTAACTCGAAACCCAAGTCGATCAGGAAGTCGCAACGGGCCTC
>JAJDEL010000217.1 GCA_029259835.1 Planctomicrobium sp.
CGACTGCAGAACCGTTGATCATCGAAGCAGACGTGAACTGATTGCCGACCTGACGAGAGATGTCCGTATCACCCCCACCGGCATCACCCCAGTTTTTGACCGCGGCGAGCGCACCAGCTTCCAACGCATTCTTCAATTGAATTCGTGCCAGCCACAGGTTGCCGACTTCCAGGACAACGCAGAGCATGCACAAGAAGATCGGGAGAGAAACAATCGCCCAGAATGTAATCACTCCCAAGCGCCGCTGCGAATCTCGATCACAGTCTTCAAGGTGAGTCACAGAAACCAACGGGGAGAGAACATTGCGACGTCGTGTCATTGCTCGTCCATTCACAGCAAAGTTGAGAAAAATTTATCGCACTAGAAAATCAAACCAAACGTTACGGCAGATGTTCGTATGGATAAGTTGTTGCCAATTCCAAAGTCACACTGGAAATGTCAAATCCAAACGTTGTGAGTAAATTGGGTGTCACTGTCGTTGCATCCACGCAGACGACGACACGAACAGAATAGGGTCGGTCGGGGAATGCCATTGAAGGAGGCAGGGGAAGTGCTGGGCTTGTCTGTGCTGGACATGTTCCATCTGCTGCCGAACCACCAGCACCGATGTTGTGTTGCAATCGAACGCCCGCTGAGGCGGTTGTTCCGTACCCGGCATTCTGGAAATAATCATCAATCGGACCACGTATCGTCATCGCAACGGCTGCTGTATTCGCTGGCGTGAGAGGAGTCGTCTCGGCAGCCAACTTCGCACCTAATCGGCTGGCGGCAGCAACGTGCATTGACCCAGTGAGCAATAAACCCATTTCGATCACTGCCGCCAACAGGATTGCCAGGATGGGAATCCAGATGATCGCTTCAAGAGTGATGATTGCTCGTCGAGATTTTCGGCGAGCTTTGATTGGTGAGATTGCCTGAAAAGAGATTTTCACGTTCGCTCCGTCGGTATCTTTAAAATCACTAAAAACGTTTGGTCCATAAACGCATTGCGTGAAAAATACACCAGATCGGCACGTTTGAGCAAGTCCGACTGATTACTTGAAGGCGACTTGCCGTAGTGGGGCGTCCTTTACAGCGGGAGCAATATTTCAGCGGAGTGACCTTACTTTGTCTTTCCAGCCCTTTTACATGCCCGGAACTCTAGTAGGGAATAATTGAAGAGTACGTGGATCACCCGTGTTATGGACAAAGCAGTGGGTTTGTACACAGATAATTCGCATCGTCCAAATGGTAAATGCGGAGACTATCCATGGAGCATTCATAAAGCGCATCCGCTTTCGCAGTCACACAAAATGGTCCAACAGGTAAACCAAAGACATTTTTGCAAATGCTGGGAACGTCATAAGAAGCTTGCGCCCGCACGGCAAACCCTAGTCCAGCGCCAGACCCATTGCTATTGCTGAAATCCACGACGGATTGTCCGTTTCCGCTCCCTCCACCGTTATTTGGTGGTGTCGGCTGATCGTGAGCAATTGTCGGGAAGGTCATTCCTCGGCGTCCGAGGCTGAACCCACCTCCGGTAACAAAATCAATATTGCCAACAGGGACTGCCTCGCCCTCTGGGTAACACTGCCCCCAAGAAGGAAAAGTCACGTCGCTACATTTCGTCTGTCCCGGCAGACTATCGACGGTGTCTTTGAATTTTCCGGTCGTGAACGATCCATCATTGAAGCAGAGAGTCACCTCAGCTTCCATCATTCCGATGTCATCACCATCGTAGTTACTCGATCCATTATCCGTAACGAGAGATCCAAACCGAATGCGATCACCGGCTCCGAAAGATTGGCATCCGGGGGCCACACAGGGGTCATCAAATTCAATTAACAGGACTTTCCCAATCTGGTTCCCGGGAGCAATCACAGTACCAGTAGCAGTGCATTCGAGGCGTCCGGTCATTCCGATTGGACCATAATCCGTGGTACTCAAAAATTTGAAGAAGGAAGGATCGACATCGACACCGTAAATATCTGCTTGAGAATCTCCGAATGACCCACCAACTCCACAAGTCAAATCCGTCGATGAACAAGTCACCTTATTCTTAACGTCGTTATCGACGATTGAGACGGAAAAGTCAGGGGAGTCGGAGACGAAATCGAAGACTGGATTTCCGCCAGAAAAAGTATCTGGTAATCGAATCACAACGCGTGACACATAGGCACCAACAGGTGTTTGCAATGTCGGTGCAAGAGAAATCCCCCACTGATTGTTTCCACCCTGATTCGGATTGCCGCCTGGAGTTCCACCCAAATTTCCAGATTGACTAACGTCGAAAACAACATCGAAGATGGAAATGCCACAACCTCCAGGGTCACATGGGTCAAAGACGTACGCAGGACTGTCATCAGTAATCGATCCGAATACAAAGAGGCCAGTGCAACTTGTGTTTTGATTCGTCGAACTGTTAAACCCCTTGTAATTCAGTGTTGGGTCGATGGAGGACAGGTTCACGGGAACACCATTGATCAATAATGATGATGCAAACGCATTTCCAACAACACGAGAGGCTTGAGTATCTCCTCCACCCTTGTCGCCCCAATGTTTCACCCCTGCCAATGCCGCTGACTCAAGGGCGTTTTTCAGTTGGATTCTTGCCAACCAGAGATTTCCAATTTCGAGGACAACGCACAAGACGCACAAGAAAATCGGAATTGAAATGATGGCCCAAAAAGTGATAATCCCAGCGCGCGATTTAGAAACTCTGTCGTCAGCATATGTTGAAGATCGCTGAGAAGAATGACTGGGTTTGAAGAGTTGATGAAATGTCATGGAGTTGGACCGAAGTTCGACATCTTAAACAGTAGCAGTGTGAAAACGGAATCACATAAAAACCGAAAGCGGCGCTCGCCGTTTATGGGTCTTCGTACGGAAAGGTGGTTGAAAGTTCGAGGTTGAGGCTTGAGGTGTCGAATCCGAACGTGAGCAAGAGATTCGGGGAAAATTTGATGACATCTGCACAAACGACAACTCGCACTGAGTCGGGAGGCGTCGCTGGCAAGGCCGGACTGTTTTGCTCAGGGCATGTCCCGCTAGCCTCAGATTGACCACCATTGAGCGTGGTCTGGATACGAACTCCTTCCGAGGCATTAGCACCGTAGCCAGCCGATTCGAAGTACGTATCAATCCTGGCCCGAATCGAAGTTGCTACCGTCACAACATTTGCTGCCACCACCATAGGAGTTCCCGCCACCCCTAGAAGAGGGTCTTCCGCCGCCAACTTGGCTCCTAATCGGCTCGCCGCAGCCACGTGCATCGAGCCAGTGAGAATGGCACCCATTTCAATGACAGCCGCCAAGATAATCAGCAACACTGGCAGCCAGATGATCGCCTCGAATGTCACGATCGCTTTGCGTTGTGATATTGGGGTTGAACTGGTGGAATGTGCGTTATGAATAATTAACACCGCCGTTCACCAACCTTTACGTTAATACGACAATTGATGCATTTTGGCAACAATTTCCGCAACTTCAGCGTCAAAATACATATGAGCAGTACAGAACTCAGCAAGACTCATTCCAATGAATTCAGGATTCCCGCAATTTTTCTGCCTTTATTTTTGTCGAGGGGCGGAGAAAATGCTGTTGTCACCACTCACGATGAAGCGTGCGGCTATCGATTCTCGTTTCAGGGCAAAACCAAGTGGCGAATCGGTGAACCCTCGACTGTCTGCAATTCACGCGATAAAGTTCACATCTGGCAGTGTTTCACCCTTACATTTACGCAAGAACTCTGAACTGACATGCAAAACGACATCGGATTGATTGGCCTGGCTGTAATGGGCCAGAACCTTGTGCTGAATATGGCAAATCACGGCTATTCGGTCGCTGTGTACAACAGAACAACGAAAACCATGACCGACTTTGTCGATGGCTTGAAAGATGAGCCAGAAGACAAGGTCTGGGAAGGAACTATTGAGAGAATCAATGGTTACGAAGATATCAAAGACTTTGTTGCCTCGCTCGAACGACCACGCCGAGTCATGATTATGGTCAAGGCTGGCGGCCCTGTGGATGGGGTGATCCAGCAACTTCAGGAGTTGATGGAGCCAGGTGACATCATCATCGATGGCGGCAATAGCGACTTCCACGATACAAACCGGCGTTCCAAAGAAATTCGCGAGGCGGGCTTCCAGTTTATTGGAACCGGCGTCTCCGGCGGCGAAGAAGGAGCACTCAAAGGGCCGTCAATCATGCCTGGCGGTCACAAAGATGCCTGGCCTCATGTCAAAAACATTCTGCAATCGATCTCGGCGAAAGTCGGCTCGAACGACGAAATCCCGTGTTGCGACTGGGTCGGTGAAGATGGAGCAGGGCATTATGTCAAAATGGTCCATAATGGGATCGAGTACGGCGACATGCAGTTGATCTGCGAGTCTTACTTCATTCTCAAGCACGCACTCGGGTTGACCAACGAAGAACTCTATCAGGTCTTCAAGGAATGGAATGAAGGCGAACTTGAGAGTTACCTCATCGAAATCACTCGTGATATTTTCACAGTGAAGGACGAAGAGACCGGCGACCATCTCGTCGACAAAATCCTCGATACAGCCAAGCAGAAAGGGACAGGCAAATGGATGGGACAGCACGCCCTCGACCTCGGCGTGCCGACCACTTTGATCACTGAAGCAGTCTATGCCCGCTGCCTCTCTGGTCAAAAAGATGCCCGCGTTCGCGCTTCTGAAGTGTTGAGCGGTCCGGAAGTGCAGTTCGACGGTGACCGCGAACAATTCATCGAAGATGTTCGGCAGGCATTGTACGCCTCGAAGCTTGTGAGTTACGCACAAGGGTATGTGCAGCTCGACGCCGCAGCCGAAGAGTTCAGTTGGAAGCTGGATAACGGCAACATCGCCTTGCTCTGGCGTGGTGGCTGTATTATTCGTTCGGCCTTCCTTAAAGATATCAAGAACGCATTCGACAAGAATCCGGAACTCGAAAACCTGCTCCTCGACGACTTCTTCAAAGCCGCGATTGATAAGGCTCAACCAGCCTGGCGACGTGTTGTTTCAACCGCAACCAACCTCGGCCTGCCTGCTCCCGGCTTTGGTGCCGCTCTCACTTACTACGATGGTTACCGCCGCGATCGCTTGCCAGCGAACCTGCTGCAAGCCCAACGCGATTACTTCGGTGCACACACTTACGAACGCGTTGACAAAGAACGCGGCGAAACCTTCCACACCGACTGGATCCGCGAACGAAACTTGACGTAATCCAAGCAACGATCAAGGCAGTAGTGAAGTAGGGTGGGTGGAGCCTAACTCAAGGTGGGTATGGTTCGCAAACTGAACTGTGGTTAAGCCTGCCCGATGTTTTCGCACCAATCTGCGTAGCCCACCACTTCCAAGCCCCGCAAGCTCCACCCGACCGATCGTCACTCTTCACGTCGCAGAGTCGATCTCAATCAACACCACTTCCCGCACCCCCACGGCTCACAGAGACCGTGGCACACAATTTAAGCTTCAACCAGAGCACCCGGCAACTTGACGTAGTGCGAACAACGATTCAAGACGAAGAATAAAACGCCCTTCCAAACAGGAGGGCGTTTTGAGTTTGAACGTTGAAACCGAAGGAGTCGGTAATACCCAGCGTGTTTCTCATTCACTCAAGGCGTAGAGGAATTGACGAGGGCAAGAAGAGTTTCCTGCGCTGTGTGAGTCGATTCATGCAAGGTAATGTGCTGGATCTGACTCAGCATGAGGTGAAAGCTGAGTGGGTCACAGTCTTCAAGCAAAATGGGAATGATTCGGCTGTAACGGTTCTGCATTGCCCAATGCACTTCACTTCGGACCCAGCGAGAACTTGCGGAGTTCGCCGACATTGCGACGATGAACCACTCACACTCTTGTAGCCCCTTGACAATGCTTCGCTCCCATTCGTCGGAAGAGTTGATGTCTTCACCAGCAAACCACGTCCGGATCCCATGTGACTGGAGAAAATTTACGATGTCTCTCTCGACTGTTTCGCGATCAAGTGTCGAATGACTTACGAAAACGCTCTCGATCAATGTGGGGGCTTCTGACACCTCTCGCGTTGAGGTTCCTCTATCATGTGTAAGCCTGGGCGGGAGATGTGCTGTCGAAATCACACTTCCGTCCGATAGAATTGTGGCGTAATCAATAACATTCTCAAGTTCGCGAACATTGCCTGGCCAACTATGTCTTGTCAAAATCTGCAAGGCCCCTGTTGTGAATCCTTCTTCGCCCTTGTGTGATCCCTGACGCTTGCTTCGCAAAAAATGTTCTGCTAGCACTTGCACGTCATCAGACCGCATGCGGAGTGGAGACAGGCGAATTTCAATCGTGTTGATTCGAAAATACAGGTCTTCTCTAAAGGATGATTGAGCGACTGCCGCTTGCAAATCGCAGCGGCTCGCGCACAAAATGCGCACATCGAGGCGGATCGGATTTAAATCACCACTTCGTTGAATTTCTCCCGTCTCCAGGAACCCCAAGATCCTTCCCTGTATTTCGAGTGGTAATGAGCCGATATCATCGAGAAACAATGATCCACCCTGGGCAAGTTCAAAAGCGCTTGATGCTGACTTTGTGCTACCTGAGCCGGAGGCGATTCGCTCCCCGAACAACTCGACATCGATTGTTGCTGGAGACAAGGTGCCACAGTCGATTTTCACAAAGGGCATTTCTTTCCGCAGACTCTTCGTGTGTAGCGCGCGGGCGACGAGATCTTTGCCACACCCAGTCTCACCGAGGATCATGACGGCTGAGTCGGTAGGTGCAAATTTTGTAATAAGTTCCCGAAGTCGCCGTGTTTCCGAATGAATTCCAATGATTTCAGGAGTTCCGAGACCCTGTACCAATTGTCGCTCCAAGGCGCGCACTTTCCTTGAGAGTTCACGGCTCTGTGCCAAGCGTTCCAGCGTTGAACCAATTTCTACGAGTCTTGCAGGCTTTTGTAAGTAATCAAACGCGCCAAGCCTGAGAGCTTCAATTGCTGTTTGCAGCGATGAGCGTCCGGTCAGCACAATTGCATCGGTTTCCGGTGCGAGTTTCCTGGCTTGTTCGATGACCTCAATTCCCGACAAGCCTGGCATATCGAGATCGACGATCATGCAATCGAAGCTGTTTTCAGAGAGTGCCTGGACTGCAGTCAAGCCATCGGGGCAAACGGTGACTCTGTGCCCCATTCTGGGAAGTTCGCTTTCCATGACCATGCGAAGTTGCACTTCATCATCGGCAAACAGGATGTTCAGAGATCGATTTGTTTGAGCCATCGTTTCTGAGAATGAGATTGTCTCAAATGTCCGCTGAATTGAAGATGATCGTTACAGGTTCAAGAGATCAACGATTTCACATGAACCCAAACTTATGCTGATCACGAAGTGTCCCAGTAATCTTGCTCAAACACAACGGTAGCTCATCAGTCGGTGGGGCTTTACTTTAATCGAACGGTTTGACCTCGTAGTCAATTCGTTCCGCTCGCTGAATGACGACTCGCTGTTTGGCATCCGTATTCTGAATCAGATTATTTCTGACCAAGCCGTCTTCAACACCGTTCAAGAAAATTCCGCGACCACCAGTCTGAATGATATTGCCAGTGATATTCACGTTCAGGCTTGGTGATGCGTTGTAGCGTGAGGCGCCCCAAACATAAATGCCGTTGGCTTCGTCGTGGGCGCTGG
>JAJDEL010000218.1 GCA_029259835.1 Planctomicrobium sp.
TTACCGTGGATGTTGTTCATGAACATCTTGCCATGAAACTCCTCCGGCCAACCTTGCTGAGTCGTATTCTCCGGGATGCTCCAGCCTGGTTTGTCGGCGTACTTCTTGAGGATCTCCCATTCCGGAGCGGCGTGACCTTCACGACCGCCGAGGTAAATCATCGCCCCGGCGTGAGCATGTCCGCCGCCGAGGTCGTCGGAGCGGGCGCGGTCGTTGTTGTTCCATTGATTCCCGACATAATGCCGATGCCGGGCAATCGTTTTGATGTCGTCGTAAGTATGCGGGTTGAAGTGCTGCCCCCCCTGACGCTGGTAACGTGCACCTGGAATGATGTGATACAAATGCGGAATCACACACGCCGTTATGAACGCATCGCCATATTCATTGAAGTCAAGCCCCCAGGGATTGCTGGTGCCTTCGGCATAAACTTCGAACTTGTGTTTGGTCGGGTGATATCGCCAAACGCCAGCGTTGAGGCCAATGCGTTTGTCGTCAGGCGTTCCCGGCTTACCGACTTTGGAATGCGTGAAGACCCCGTGACAGCCATAGAGCCACCCATCCGGTCCCCAGATGAACGCGTTGAGTGTTTCATGCGTGTCGTGGTAGCCGAAGCCGTCGAGAAGAACAGTCGCACCGGCGGGGACGTCTTTGGGGAACGGCACTTTTCCCCCGGGTGGATCACCGGGGGCTAAATGGGCGTTGTTGGAGAGTTGGGGATCTGTCTTGTCGGGAATGTCATCGCCATCACGGTCTGGAATGAACATCAAGTACGGAGCCGCGCCAACCCAGACACCGCCGAAGCCGAGTTCGATTCCGCTGACGAGATTCAAGCCTTCAATGAAGACCTTGCGTGAATCGAAGACGCCGTCGAGGTTCGTATCTTCGAGAATGATGATGCGGTCTTTGCCGGTTCCTTCTTTGGACCGAATCGGATACGCGTATGCTTCAGCAATCCAGACACGACCACGATCATCAATCGCCATCGCAATCGGCTGCATGACATCTGGTTCCTGCGCGGCCAGCTGAACCTGAAATCCAGCAGGGACTTGCATCTTCGCAGCCGCTTCTTCACCTGAAAGATTTTCGAACGGATACAGGTCGCCGAGCAACACTTGTGGAGCGGCTGTGAGAACCGGCAGTTTGAAGCGTGGGCGTTTGCCGTGCACGCGGAAATCATCAAAGTTCACATGCCCCCAGCCGCCTGCGTGTTCATCAATAACGCGTATGAAGATTTCTTTCCCATTGTGAGAAGCAAGATTCACGACGACCGGCAGCATTTCTTCCTGGTTCTTACCCGAGATTTTGAAGAAGACTTTCTTGTTGTCGTTGCGAACCAGTTCCACGCGAGTTTCCGGATGGCTGCCGCCCCCAAGTAGGAAGCTGCACCAGTTTAACGTCACCTTAAACGGGGCGGAGGTCAAGGTGCCTTTGGGAACATCCTGATGTTTCTCATACCCACCCAGCCAGAATTCGCCGGCATGTTGGCTTTTCCTGCCAGCACCAAATTGGCGGTTTTGATCTATCGACCCTTTGATCGGCTGATCCTTCCAGGCACCACCAGTCGCGGTCCAGTCGGAAAGATCGCCCTTCTCAAAATTTAAATTCAACTCATGCCCATCGGCTCCCTTGGGAAGCGAGCCTTTCGAGTTGAGTGGCTCGCAGTTGGATTGAGAATAAACGGCAGAGGTGCTCACAAAGAATGTGAGCGTAAATATCACGAGATACGAGCGCAGCATTGTCTGCTTCCTGATCATGTTTGTTTTATTGTTCAGCTGCATATCATTGTCTGTTGCCATCGATTCAGCAAGCGATTGGTCAGTCATTTGAAACGAACGGTGAACTACGTGAAAAGAAAGGGAAATTTCACCACGGAGACACGGAGGAAGAAGGCCGCCGTTCACGGATGTTCTGCCTGAGATTCGCATTATCGATGATGATCAAGAATGTGTGATCATGAGACAGGCACCTGGTAACGGATTTGATTTGTCATTTGTGATTGAAAAATCCTTGGCCTGCATCATCTCTTTGTCCACCCGGTCGTTCAAGCAGAACTTCTTTTCTCTGTGTCTCCGCGTCTCTGTGGTGAATTCATTTTACACCTACTAAAGTGTACGAAGATCCACAATTAAGAACTGCTTCTGCTGTGAAGATGAAATGAAAATTACCGCAATTGAAACCTATGTTTGTCACGCCCGGATGCGAAACTGGGTCTTTGTGAAAGTGCTGACGGACCAGCCGGGGCTCTTTGGCTGGGGAGAAGCGACTCTGGAGTGGCACACGCGGAGCATCGTCGGTGCGACGGAAGATCTTTCTCAGTTACTCATTGGTGAAGACCCGACACGCGTCGAACATCTCTGGCAGATGATGTGGCGACAACACTTCTGGCACGGCAGCGGCATCGTTCGTTCAACTGCGATTTCCGGAATCGATCTCGCCCTGTGGGACATCGTCGGTAAGACTCATGGAGTCCCGTGTCATCAGTTGTGGGGTGGTCCCGTTCGTGATTTCATTCGTCTCTATTGCCATCTCGGAGGCGGGAATCTTGAAAGTTTCTATGAGACCTCCGTCGACAACGCGCGGCAATTCGCTGACCTCGCACAGAAAGCTGTCGCAGATGGTTTCACGGCATTCAAGTCCATGGCTGTTCCTCCGACTATGCCTATCGAGGGTTTGAAACCAGTCAAGGCGGCGGAAGCATGCGTTGCGGCGATGCGAGACGCGGTCGGCGACGACATCGACATCATGGTCGATTGTCACGCTAGGCCGTCACCTGCGATGGGGTTGAAATTCGCCGAAGCAGTTGACGCTTACGGTCTGTACTTCTTCGAAGAACCTTGCTGGCCGGAGAGCATTGAAGGCTTGGCGATGATTAACGCCTCCGTGACAACACCGATTGCAACCGGAGAGCGACTGACGAATCTTGCGGCGTTTCGTGATTTGTTCGCAGCCCGAGGGTGTGAGATCTGCCAGTTGGATATCACTCACTGCGGTGGCTTCACAGAAGCGCGACGCATCGCCGCGCTCGCGGATGCCTATCGAATTGCGATGGCCCCACACAATCCGCAAGGGCCAGTCAGCACCGCCGCTTCGCTCGAGTTTGGATTCTCGCAGCCGAACTACATCATCTGCGAATCAGTTCACAACGACGTCCCGTGGCGAGACGACGTTGTGAACGAAGGCTTCGCAGTCGATCCAGCAACTCGCACCGTAACCCCAAACACTCGACCGGGATTGGGAATCGAAATCAACGAAGAAGAACTCAAGAAACATCCATTCGAACAGGAAGTCCCACAGCGGGTGTTTTACAGCGATGGTGGAGTTGGGGACTGGTAGGGCAAGGGATCAGGGATTGAGGGGCAAGGGTAAAGGAAGCAGATGCAACAACATTCTATTCAGTACATGACAACGGATATCCAAAATGCCAAAAACACCTGCTGCTAGGAAGCATGATCACTTCACTGGTCGGATCGGAATGGCTCGCGCCGATATTACGCCATCGGTCGGGATTTATTCTCGTAACTGGGGCGCGGCGAAGCATGATGCCGCGGATTCGATTCATCGATCGCTGGCCTTATCTGCACTGACTCTACAGTCGGAAACTGAAGACAGTCCGTTAGTTCTGGTCGATGGCGACCTTGGCTGGTGGCGACCGCTTGATCTCTTTAAGCGATTTCAACAGCGGATTCTGGACGAGTTTTCACTCGAACCTTCCCGTTTCATTTTCGCTTTGAGCCACACTCACTCCGCCGCTCCACTGATGGATGCAGAGCCGGATCTGGAAGGAGGCGAGCTACTTAAAGTCTGGATGGATTCCGTTTACGAGAAGACCGTCTCAACGATACGCAAGGCGTTGGAGAGTTCGTTTTCCGGCACACTCGATTGGCACGTCGGTCAATGCAATCTCGCTGCAATTCGTGATCTTCCAGATCCAAATGGTGAGCGTTTTCTTTGCGGTTTTAACCCAGCTCGAGAAGCGGACAATACTCTACTGGTCGGACGAATCACAGATGAAACAAAAACAACGCGAGCGGTTCTAGTCAATTACGCGTGTCATCCGACGACTCTTGCCTGGGAAAACACGGCTATTTCTCCAGATTATCCAGGCGCCATGCGAGCGACGATTGAAGAAGCGAGCGGCGCCACGGCCTTCTTTCTTCTCGGCGCATGTGGAGATCTCGCTCCTAGGCATCAATACGTTGGCGATGCAAGAGTTCCGGACCAACACGGACGACAACTCGGCTACGCAGCATTGGCAACACTCAACGATATGAACGCGCCAGGCATGAACCTCGAGTACATCGAGACCGTTGAATCAGGCGCACCGTTGGCAGTTTGGGGCTATCGACCGCAACAGGAATCAACACAACTCAAGGCAATTGATTTTGAAGTCGAACTCGAAATTAAAGATTGGCCGACGGCTGACGAACTCGATCAACAACGACTCGACTGCGACGACCGGGCACTCGCAGAACGACTGCGACGCAAACGGGACATTCGGCGATCACTCGGAGATGGAAAAACGTTTGCGGTTTCAATCTCTGCATGGAAAATCGGTAACGCGGTTTTCGTTGGAAGTTGCGGTGAAGCCTATTCCGTTCTGCAACAGGAACTCCGCAGTCGATTCCCGGAAGTGACTGTCATTTGCATGAACCTCACCAACGGCTCCATCGGTTACTTGCCACCGGCTCATCTTTACAATGAAGATGTTTATCCCGTCTGGCAAACCCCCTTTGCGAAGGGAAGTCTGGAACGCATGATCGACGGGATGACAGAGGCAATCGAGCAGCTTTTGCAACCACAAAATCATCCGGAGTCACCATGGACGAACCAACTGGGGATATGAATGTCGCAAAAAATTAAAGGCGTCCTGCCAATTCTACATACACCATTCGATGGAAATGACGAAATCGATCTTGCCGGTCTTCAACGGGAAATTGATTGGGCATTCGACTTGGGAGTCAGCGGCGTCTGCTCCGCAATGGTTTCAGAAATCCTGCGTTTGACATCGGATGAAAGAATCCAACTGAACCGACAGATTGTTGAACGAACAGCCGGTCGCGGAGTTGTCATTGCCAGCGTCGGTGCGGAAAGTACGAAACAGGCAGTTTTGTTCGCCAAAGACGCAGTCCAATCAGGATGCAGCGCCATCATGGCAATCCCACCGATTTCAACTGCTCTGCCGGAACCGGCACTCTGGAGATATTTCGCCGCACTCGCCGATGCTGTGGATGTTCCTGTGATTGTTCAGGATGCGTCCTCTTATGTCGGTGCATCGATTCCAACCTCGTTCTACGTCCGCCTGATTAATGAATACGGTGCAGAGAAAATTCTCTTCAAGCCAGAAGGTTCACCAATCGGCCCGAATCTTTCTGACTTGCGCGATGCCAGTGAGGGTCGCGCGCGAATGTTCGATGGCTCCGGAGGGAGCCTGCTCATCGATGCGTATCGTCGCGGGGTTGTCGGAACTATGCCGGGTGTCGACTTGTTGGATGGAATCATTGGACTATGGACAGCATTGAAAAGAAACGACGATGCAACCGCTTACCGAATCTATTTCCCGATCTGCGCATTGGTCGCGCTGCAACTTCAGGCCGGACTCGATGGATTCCTGGCAATCGAAAAATACATCCTCGTCAAGCGCGGACTCTTCACAACGGATCATCGGCGAGAACCAAACTCCTGGACCTTGGACGATGAGACGCGGGAAGAAGTCGACCGACTATTAGAAATGATGACGAAAACTCTAAGCTCTTAGATGACCCTCATGAAATATTGCTGGCGAAACCGAAATAGGACCGAAAGTTGACATCCCCGGAATCAGACTCTCTCAACCGCCCAACGTTTGTTCGCTATCAAGTCGTCGGTTTGTTGACTCTCGCTGCCGCGATTGCTTACTTGGTTCGCAACACCGTGAGCGTTGCAGAAAGTACGATCCGCGCAGACTTGGGACTCACCTTGAGTCAATCCGGCTGGATTATGGGAGTCTTCTACGGAATCTATGCAATCTTTCAAATTCCAGGAGGAGGGTTGGCACACCGTTATGGAAGTCGACTCGCGATGGCATTCTTTGTTGCCGCCTGGTCTGTTGCGGCTCTGTTAATTGGAATTACGCCGGGACTGTGGATCATCCTGCTTGCACAGGTGGTTATGGGAGCGGCTCAGGCAGGTGCATTTCCGGCGTCTTGCTACTCGATTTCTCACTGGATTCCACTACCTCGAAGAACTCTCGCTTGCGGCGTCTTGACGATGGGGATGCAAGTCGGAGCCATCTCCGCAGGGTTACTTGCGGGATCGCTCATTGATCCGGATCACTGGAACTGGAATTGGAGATGGGTCTTCATTGCGTTTTCCGTTCCAGGATTTTTCTGGGTTGCAACATTCCTGGCGCGTTTTCGTGACAACCCTCAAGAGGATCCTGCGGTCAATGAATCAGAATTGCAGATCATTACTGAGTTTCAGGAAGTCGAAATTCACCAGACGAAGACCGACAATCCAGCGCCATGGGGAAAAATTCTGAGTTCACCGGCGATCTGGTTTCTCTGTGGACAACAGATTTGTAGAGCATCTGGATATATGTTTTTCGCAAGTTGGTTTCCGACTTTTCTGCAAGAAACTCGCGGAGTCTCAGTTAAAGATTCTGGTTATCTGCAAGCAGTCGTCTTCACCGGAACGATGCTAGGCTGCCTGTTCGGAGGGCTGCTGACTGACTGGATTTGGCGCCGGACCGGAAGTCTGCGATTAAGCAGAAGTGGTGTCGGTGCAACCTTTCTCTTTGCATGTGCAACGCTCATTTTCGCAGCCTGGTTTGTGGAGAGTACAGTTGTGGCTGTCACGTTATTGGCGTTTGGAGCATTCTTTGCTGCATTGGCAGGACCATGTGCATTTTCAGCGACTATGGATCTTGGGGGCAATTATGTCCCGCAGGTTTTCGGCCTGATGAACATGACCGGAAACCTTGCCGCCATGGCGTGCCCAATTCTTGTCGCGAAACTCTTTGAAGAAACATCCAACTGGACGCTTGTGTTGCTCATCTTCGCGGGGATTTACCTCGCTGGTGCGGTCTGTTGGGCGTTTGTGGATTGCCGCCAAAGCATTCGAGGTTCGAAGTCTGCAGAAACTGAATGGGATTGATAAAAAATTGCTGGGACTCGTCCCAGCCTACATTTCTTTCTACTTCGAATTTACAGGCGGCTGGCTCACGAGCGATCGCTGCGTTGCGGTGACCTGAATTGCCTGTTGGGCATTCATTATCAGATAGCGATCTCGCCCATTTGAATTAGGAGTGAATTTCGTGAATCCATCGTCTTCAACAGTGACTCGTCCTGGCTCCGAAAGTGTGAAATCGCCATCGTTGGGTCGGACTGCATAAAGAACACTCGTCAAATCCCAAGTCGGTCGATCATGATTTGGGCCGCTGTGTAGCAGGTACGCTTCTTTCACAATGTGGTGTTTAAGATAACCAAAATCACGCGCGATGCTTTCACGCGGATACGGTGCGGCGATCCCGATGAGGAAATCACTCCACACGATGGGAACCTCGTTCGGCCATTTTTCTGCGAAACGCTGCATCGCCCCAATTCCGTTACGGACGTTCGCTTCCAGATAGTGCGCATCGCCCCTCACGGGTGCGAATGCTCCAGCCATGACGGAGACCAACCGAACTTTCTTGCGGACTAACTCTTGACCATTGAGATCACTGAAGATGTCAGACTTTGATTCAATTAAATCTGCCAGGTTAGACGCAACTCCGACCTGAACGATCACCATCGAATGGTCCTTTGCTTTCGAAAGAGCCTCCCTTAGCACAGCGACCGCGTCAGGGACATCGTCATTGGAAAGCAAATTGTGTGGATATCGGAACGTTCCGCCGTCCTTGGTCTCGACGAGTTTCAGGTACTTGCTCTCTCGCATCTGTGCGTCGCGTGTGACGCCAATCGGGATGTCAGGGCGACCGTAAAACGTGTTGACGGCCTCGACAAACGGAGCTGTTAATGGATTGATTTTGGAGATCGTTACAGCCTCGATGCTGCATTCGTGCCGATCTGCCAACGCATGCAGCATCGCCAGCGCGAGGACATCATCGACATCGCCGGTAATGTCTGTATCAAAGATGACTGGCGTCGGAGCTTCTGCGTCTGCAATTCCACTCAGCAATAGTATTGAACAACAGAACGTAACGTTTTGGATCAAGAATCGGTAACAAGATGAATTTCTCTTAGCCATGCGATTTCCCCCAGCGGCTGCGTAGTGCATCGAACAAGACAGCAACGATAATGACGCTGCCAGTGATGATTTGTTTCTTGGAATCGGAAACGCCAAGTTGTGCCAGCCCAGTTTGCAGGACTGCGATGATCAAGACTCCGATAAATGAACTGATCACGCTTCCCCTGCCGCCAGACAAACTCGTCCCGCCGATCACACATGCTGCAATTGCGGAGAGTTCGATCCCAACTGCCGCGTTCGGATTCGCGGCGGAAAGCAAGGATGTCTGAGCCAGTCCTGCCAACCCACACAAAATACCGCTGATCACGAACACGCTGATGGAATACGGCGCCGCTTTAATTCCTGCCATCCGGACGGCATCTGGATTCGCACCGATTGCGATCCAGTAGCGTCCGTAAATTGTTCGGCTCAATGCGAATTGTCCAAGCACAACACTTAGGACAGCGATTAAAAAAGCGGGCGACAAATGAAGAG
>JAJDEL010000219.1 GCA_029259835.1 Planctomicrobium sp.
GATATTCTTACAGAGTAAGGAAATCGCCTTTTCAATTGAATCATCAGCAGATAATGCCGTTGAGACGGGGGACATGATGGTTGATAATTCCCCGTGACGACAAAGATTCAACGATCTTCGTTTGAGAAAATCGTAATCAGGTACGACTCCGATCAGGTGATCTTCGACGTCTACGATATAGACATCCGAGACCTGAGATCCCCACAAGAGTTTTTCGGCGTCTTCGATTTTCGTCTCTGGAAGAAGAGAAATCGTGACGGGGCTCATGAAACTTCGAACAAGGGATCGAGGCATTGATCTCTCCAATCGACATACTACCTGAAAGGTGTCTGTCACAGAGGAACATGATTGGGATCAAACGCAAATAAAAAGAATGACAAAAGCCAATTCTCTAATTCAGGTCGAACTGTACATCGGTCGTTGAGGGTATCGAGGAATGAACTGATTAGAGATAATTGATAAGATCCTTCGAGATGTGGCCGATTTTGCGGGTGTCAGCTTTCCAATTACTCATTGAAAAAGTTACAGTGGCGTGTCCATGGAAGGTTCCTAGAAAGCGGTGAAGACTGCCGGTCAAAGAAACTGAAATGTTGCCTTCAACGGTCGTTCGGCAAATAATGCTAGAGGACTTTAATTGAGGTCATTCAAATGGAACCTGAGCTTCAGAAAAAGCTGCAATCCTCTGTTGAATCGATATCGTTACTGGGGATTGGCCTCGTAATTGCATTGCTTTTACTTGCCTTGGGAGTCCACCTCCTTCGGTCACGGTATCGGGATCGTGATGATCCTGCGGACGCCTCGGATGAAATACTCGATCATATGAGAGATTTACATCTCGAAGGTGACCTGTCCGAAGAAGAATTCCGATCCATCAAGAGTCGGTTCGACAGTCAAACAAAAACAGAATAGGGCGTTGTTTCCACAACTTCCTTGGATTGCATCCCGCAATCACTTGCCAGGACGGTTTCCCACTCCTTTCACAATTCGCATACCTCCCATTTGCGGACTTGGCAACTTCGACTGAACAACCGAACCCATCCGTAAGCGGTTCACGACGACCTAAAATTACTATCAACTCGAAACACTGCATGGAGGGCGTTTCGAGGCCTGCCGAAGATCTCAAAACGATCAACAGCTGTGAAGGAAAATTGCATGACCTCCAAAGAGTTTACATCCAATCGGGGTGGCACTGGTAAAAAGAACGCAAACTGTTCTTTTTGTGGGAAGAGTTATCGCGATGTCGGTCCCCTCGTTGAAGGACCGGGCGACGTCTATATCTGTGGAGAATGTATTGACCTGTGTCAGTCGATTCTCGATCAGGACCGGCGCCGCCGTGGAGACAGCAAGAAACTCTTCCAAAAGGTGCCGACCCCGCGAGAAATCGTCGCACACATGGATCAGTACATCATCGGCCAGTCTCGTGCGAAACGCACAATGGCAGTTGCTGTCCATAATCATTACAAGCGACTCATGCTTGCTGATGAAATGGAGAACGACGTTGAAATCGAAAAATCCAACATTATGTTTATCGGTCCAACCGGGTCTGGTAAAACGCTGTTGGCTCGTACGATTGCTCGTTTCTTGCAAGTTCCGTTCGCAATCGGAGATGCGACAACACTGACCGAAGCGGGATACGTTGGTGAAGATGTCGAGAACCTGCTTCTCAAACTTCTGCATTGTTCGGATTTCGATATCGATAGTGCTCAACGTGGAATTATTTTCATCGACGAGATCGATAAGATCGGCAAGACGAGTCAGAACGTCTCCATCACGCGGGATGTCTCTGGAGAAGGCGTTCAGCAGTCTTTGCTGAAAATGCTCGAAGGGACAGTCGCAAACGTTCCACCTCAAGGTGGACGGAAGCATCCTGAGCAACAGTACATTCAAGTCGACACAACCAACGTCCTATTCATCTGTGGCGGTACGTTTGTTGGCATGGAAGAAATTGTTGCCAAGCGTCTTGGCCGCAAAATGATCGGATTCGGTCATGATGCCCGATCAGTTGACGATCAACGTCGAGAATTGCTCGAACAGGTTTGCGTTGAAGATGTTCTCGAGTACGGATTGATTCCGGAACTTCTTGGTCGCTTACCAGTTCTGACAACTCTTCGAACTTTGACCGAAGACGAGTTAATGTGTGTTTTGACTGAACCGAAAAATTCTTTGGTCAATCAATACAACAAACTGTTTGAGATGGAAGGAGCGACGCTCGAATTTCAATCAGAAGCTCTTCGGGAAATTGCCAAAGTTGCTCGATCTAAAGAGACTGGTGCTCGTGGACTTCGTAGCGTGATTGAAGACGTGATGTTCGAGATGATGTTCGAACTTCCTGATCAGGAAAAAGGTGGACACTACGTCATCACTCCCGAAATTGTTCTTGGGAAAAACAATCTCTTTCCGAAAGACGAATCCGCAGCAGCCTGATCTGTTGTCTTGCTGAACTGTGCTAAGAGAATCGAAACAAAGAGCGGCATGAAACTTCATGCCGCTCTTTTTCTATGCCTGTTCGATCACGACTAGAACAGGTATAAACGTGATTGAACACGCATTCTCAATCTTTTGGATCACACTCACATGGAGGGCGAAGGCAGCAGCAATTCGATGAAGAGTGAAACGTCTGTCGAGAAACACAACTTGTGGACGCTCGCGATTCAAAATGTTGTCTTGCGTGTCGGTTGGATCTTCAAAACTGAAAGCGTCATCATGCCATTTGTGGTGGATACGATTTCAGGAGCAGGTTGGGTCCGTGGGCTGCTCCCGATCCTCAGCCGACTCGGTCAGAGTGTTCCGCCACTTCTTTATGCAGATCGCCTGCGCAGCCACCCGCTCAAGAAACTTCCGCTCTTTGCAACTTCCATCGCGATGGCGATTCCATTTCTGTGGCTCTCATGGGTTTGGTACACACTCGACGACCGTACAGTTTGGTGGATGACGCCCTTTTTTCTCATACTCTATTTCGTCTTTTTTTCCGCAACTGGAATCAATCAACTCGCCTTTGGAGTCCTACAAGGGAAACTCGTACGTCCGAACCGGCGAGGATTGTTACTGGGAATTGGTGGAGTAGTCGGTTCCTTGTTCGCCGTGCTCGCTGCGTTTTTATGGTTAAAACCCTGGCTGTTAATGCCCAACCATGATGGCTTTACCTGGGTGTTTCTATTCAACGGAGTCGCGTTTCTGGCAGCCGGAATTGTCGCTTTGTTTTGCAGCGAACATCGAGATGACAGCAATGGACTTCGCCCTATGAAACTTGTGGCTCCATTCAAAACTGCCTGGGAAATATTCTGTCACGACAAACCATTTCGAAGAGCCGCCTACGTGGCATTGCTATTCATTTCATCATTGCTGGTCTTTCCGCATTATCAATCTCTGGGAATGGAAAAAATCGGTACGAGCAGTGAAGACCTGATTTACTGGGTGATCGCTCAGAACCTCAGCGTTGGATTTTACAGTCCGGTCCTGGGAAGAATTGCTGATTTACTCGGAAACCGACTCGCTATTCGCATTGGTCTGTTCGCCGTTGCCTTCACACCGATTCTCGCGCTCGCATTTGCCAGTGGATACATTCCAAACTCAACGGATTGGTATTGGCTGACGTTCGTTCTGCTTGGACTGACCCCCGTACTCATGCGGACGATTTTGAACTACACTCTCGAACTGGTCGAGGAAAACCAGCATCCGCAGTACTTGAGTACGATGAAGATTATATTCGCAGTTCCGTTTGTTTTTGCCCCGTTCGTCGGTTTTTTGATCGACACTATTTCGTACGAAATTCCTTTCATCGGTGTCAGCCTACTCGTTCTTTTGAGTGCCATTTTAACATTCCGAATGGTCGAACCACGGCATGCCGTGACATCGATGTAGGAGAGAGTCCCGAACTGATTCGGCCATTATCAGCCTCAGGGCGCTAGCCTCGGGCCTTGCGCGAGTCACGTTTTCTCGCAAATAGCCCGACGCTAGCGCGTTCGGCTCATAGCGAGAAGTTCCAAAGTAGATACCATTGGACTAGCGCCCCAGTTTTGAGCGTGAACCGGAGTTCGATCCGGGGCTAGCACCAAAACGGCTCATGTCGGAACACTATTTCAAGGCAGTTCGCCATTGACCTCCAATGTTATGCCACCGCTGATCTCAGTCATCATCCCGACGCTCAACGAAGAGCAGAACATCGTCACGGTTATCGATGCGACGCGCAAAGCAGGCGAGTGTGAAATTATTGTTGTGGATGGTGGCAGCACCGATCAAACGGTGAAGCTTGCTGGAAACGCCGACAAAATCATTGTCGCTCCGCAAGGTCGCGCCAGTCAACAGAACGCTGGAGCCGCCGTCGCAAGTGGAGAGATGCTGCTATTCCTGCACGCGGATTGTGAGTTAGCCTCAGGCTTTGTTCCCAGAGTTCGCGAGTGCCTGGAATCCTCCGATGTTGCCGCCGGATGCTTCACGCAAATGATCGACCATCCCGCACGAAAGTATCGGACCATCGAACGCGGAAATGCGTGGCGTGTTCGAAAACTCGGCTGGATCTATGGAGACCAAGGACTCTTCCTGCGCAAAGAAACATTCGAACAACTCGGCGGCTTCCCAGACATTCCGCTGATGGAAGATCTCTATTTTTCGAAAACATTGAAGAGAGCTGGTCGACTGGTCGTTATCGAGCATCATCTCGTCGTTAGTGCTCGACGTTGGGAATTGAATGGAACAATTCGCCAAACCTTGCGAAACTGGTCCTTTGTCGCGATGTCACACTTAGGAGTCAAACCGGCGACCCTGGCGCGCTGGTACGGCGACGTCCGAGAGCAAGACGCTGATTCGAATTGAACTCGTCACAATTGAGTTTTTGGGCTTCTAAAGAATAAAACGCAGGCAGTCACATTAACTCAGCAAGGACCACTTCAAACTCCACTTTCAGTTCCGGATTCCCCAAATTTGGATAGAGAGCCTTCGTGACACCAAGGAGCTTTCTCGCCTGCTCCTTATCGCCGAGTTGAATATCGAGCTTGGCGATTTCTAGTCGAGATGAAATCCATTCCTCGGTTCCAGCTCGGTGCAGTTTTTCGATATTTGTCCACCATTCGCGCGCCCGTTTCAGGTCATCTCGCGTTCCTCGCTTGACGAACACGCCGATCACTTTTCTCATCAAGCGTTCACTTCGCGGTGATTTAGCGATCAGAGATTCATAAATGTCAGCAGCTTCCGGTAGGTTTCCGATTGCAATGAATGCCTCTGCATGAGAGTCGTCCAACATACGCTGCTGCTGCTCAGTCAGTTGATCCCGAGATTGAGAAAGCCGGGTAATCGCTTCGAGTTGTAAATGCCCCAGCTCCACTTGCCGTTGACGGTCGATCTTTGAAGTTAACTCCGTGAGTCCGAGAAGAATCCCCAGCATCGTGGACGGATCCGTTTTTCCCAGCTCAAGCATGATTTCCCGTGCCTCTCCCAGTCGCTGCTGACCAGCGAGGGAAACGATTCGCAATTGCGCCGCGGCGCGGTCGATTTGAAGCCAACTCGGGTCGATCTCTGAATTACGAAGGGATGCTTCGGTTCGTTGAAAATCGACGGTTTCGTCAATGCGCTTCAACCAGTGGCTGGCAACGCCGTACCATCGATCTCGGTGCTGCAACAATAATTGCGCAACTCTGAGAACCGTCTGGCATTGCTCAATCGATTTAAGAACGTTCTCCTCCGGGAGATTGTCTTCGATGCGGACAATCTCTTCGAGCAACTGATCTTCCCACTTCTCGACATCACCGTTCAGATCACGCAGTCGTGAAATGATTTTGTCGTAGAGAATCACAATACGCAGAGTCGCAGAATCGAACCGAGGATGAGACCGTGGAATGTCTCGGTAAACATCAATAGCATCGGTCCATTGCAGACGTTGTTCCTGGTGAGTCGCCAGCATCCACGTTGCTTCAATCGCAGTTGGAGTCCCTGTAAATTGTTGGCGATGTTTCGTCAGCGCCGATTCGTACGCGACTCGCGATTGCTGCGATGGTCGCTTCAGATAAATCCGTCCCAGCGCATAGCAATTCATCAAGCCTGCATCGCTTGATTTAGAATGCTTCGGATAATTCGAGGTGATTTCAGCAAACGTCTTTGCCGCTGCTGCCCATTCCTCCTGTTGAATTTCAATCGATCCCGCCGTAAAAGCGTAGTCAACGGCAAGGTCTGTTTTACCCTGCCGGTGTGCCATAGCAGCTGCATTTCGAAAGGTCTGAATCGCAGTTTCCAGTTCTCCCTGGTGATAGTTCCACTGTGCCTCACGTAAGAGTTCCGCTAACTCGTTGCCCAAATTGAGGTTTTGCTGTACCTGTTGCAGCTTGAAGTAAGTCAGTTGCTGCCATTTTCCGAATGTTTGTTCATGATGCCGCGTTGCCTCGGCAAGAAGTTCTTTTTGAAATTTCGATTGCCCTTTCTGACCAGCAATCTTCCAGGCAGCGAGCAACCCTTCTACTGCAATCGCGCGAACCTCTCCGGAGATCGGTCGACCTTCTCGGACACGGTCTGTGATCAGCTGCAAGCCAGTATCGATTTTCCCTTGATCCAACTGAACGCGAACTTCTTCAGCGAGAACTCCATCCCGGAACGCATCATCAACAGTCGCGTTTTTCAAGGACCGTAAAATCGAACTTGCCTTGCGAAAATCTTCTCCGGTTCGAGCCACTCGTGCTCTCAACAGCTTCGCTTGAAATGTCCATCGCGATTCCGGGCGGTCCTTTCCTAATTCGTCCAGTAGTTTGCCAGCACTGATTTGTCGCCCAGCTTTGTTTGGTCCAGACTTTTCGACGCGCGCCAGAAACCATTTGGAGACAGCGAGTCGGTACTCTAACTGCTGTTTTAGATCTCTGAGTTCTGCGAGAGTCAACGCACCATCAGCAAGATCACTTTGAGATGGTCGCTGAGTAGTCGCTACAATTTTTTGGAGCAGTGGCTGAATGTTCTTGACCGCTGTTTCAAAATATCGAGTTGCCGCTATTTCGGACTTCTGATTGACCGGATTGATTTCAAATTCCCAGGCAAAAGCATTGCCAAAGTGGGCAGGCAGCATCACCAATTCCGCTTCTACTTCCAAAAGACGCGGATTCTTGGGATTTGCTGCCGTAAACTCCGTGAGTAGCCGTTCTGCCTCCGCCCATAATTCCTGCCGTTCAGTTTGGGAAGAAACTTCCCCGTGAGACGTAAGCGTTCGCGCAAGTTCGACGGTGAGACTCGCCTGTTCGTCCGGTAACAGTCGGTTTTCACTGAATCGACTGACGGCATAATCTTCCGCGACGAGGTACAGACCTCGAGCACGAAGTCCATCGAAATACTTCCGTTGGAGTTCGTCAGCAGTCGCCATTGACACTGCGAAGAACGAGACTACTGTCACGAAGAGGAGAGTCCCCCAGGTGCTACGCTCCAGTGTTGATTTCGGGAAGGCACGCACGTCCTGCCTCGTAACGCATGGAATTGTGTACTGGGATGTAGAGTGTTTTCGTCAAAGTCAGGCCGCTCGGTGAACACTCTCTTCTGGCGCAGTCGTGCCGTATAGATTATCGAGAATCTTCTTCCCTGTCAGGGATTGGTCAACGACGATTTTTTCATGAACAGTTTGAGACACTGACGACCACAGACGCTTTGCAGGCATCAGCGACGCATAGTGATCCCAGTCCGAGTAACTGTCGAGTCGATTTTTCACCCGGTGGTAATTTTCGTGTGATACCTGCATCGGTTGGGCATTTGTCGTTTTCCGAAATATCGTACGAACGTGTTGAGACTTGCTGGCAAGATCAGTCATGACGACATCAAACCCTGCCCGGCGGCCGAGGTTTTCCATCGTGTCCGAATTGAAATTGAAGATATGGGCAAAATGCCATTTGTTGCTAGGCGTGTGGTAAAGACTTTCGACGTTGGGAACTTCAACGATGAAATGCCCTCCCATTCGCAAGCCCTGCAAGACTCCCTGAAATACACTGAGCGGATCACGCAAGTGTTCGACAACATGATTCGCCGTGACCAAATCAAGCGTCGCTGGCTCAAACATACTGATGTCAAACGGACCAATTTGGACGTCGACACCGTATTCCTGAATCGAAAATCCTCCGTACCCTTCATCTGGCTCAATGCCATGTGCGTCATAGCCACGAGTCTTCAGCAGATAGACAAATTCACCTCCACCGGAACCAACATCAAGAACGCGATCACCCACCTGAGCGTATTTTTCAACCAATGGGAGTCGAGCCAACGCTCGTGTTCCCGCTCGATGAATGTGTTTCAACTTCGGTTGAGCCACGCCCTTGTACAAGAGCCTGTAATCCTTGGCGTAGTATTCCGCGACTTCTTCTGGAGTCGGAATCGGCGATGTAAATACGAGACCGCAACCTGTACAGATCACGGTGTGCAAATCCTCAGCCGCCCGACCTCGGGTCGCCAAAGTTTGGTGTTCTTCTGAAGAGCAAAGCGGACAAGTGACGGAAGTCCCTGTCGATAAAGAGGTTGTGTTGTTCATTGGCTGGCGTCCATGCCGAATTCTACGGTCGTGAGATCAGGTGCTGCTCCGTTCTGAAACAGGCAACGTCCGTTTTATCGCAAACCCTTTTCCTCCTGCAAGATGAATCATTTTCGACTCAGTATCGAGGAAAGAGAGAACCAGCGACTCGATCCGCTCGCGACATTGAACTGAGATCCCTTCTACTGGAAACAGATGATC
>JAJDEL010000220.1 GCA_029259835.1 Planctomicrobium sp.
GGTAGAGGATTTACCACCAGAGGTTGTTCTCGTTCTTCCTGAGCAGGATCTCACCGTGACTAAGAATGCCGTTGTTCCATTACATGCGACAGCGCGAGACGATAATGGATTATCTGCATTTTCCGTTGAGATGACTTCCAAAGAAACGTTCTCACTTAAGCCGGAAGAAGTGGACGGATTGTTGGAATCTAGTATCTCTGGAAATTTGACAATTGGACGTGCCTCCCTGAGTGAAGGAGAGACCATCGAAGTGTTCGCTCAAGCTTTAGATCACTCGCCAAATTCAGTTGCTGTCGTGTCACCGACCGTCCGGTTGATTGTGGTCTCCGAGCAAGTGAAACAGCAGGAGTTGCATGAAATACTAAAGCAAGTCGCACGCTCACTTCTTGCGGCATACGACAGCCAACGGATTGTGAATCAGGAAACGCGGCAACTGCTCGACACGGTGCGGTCAAACAACATGCAAGTTCGCGGCACCGAGGTCATCAGCCTGCTACAAACGAGGCAAGTCGCGATTCGAGATGCTCTCCGAGATCATGTCGAGAAAGATCTTGTGACGATTCTGTTGGAACACTGGGAAATAAATCGTCTGACCGACCCGATTTTGAAAGAGGCGATCGCGACGGTCGCTCCCGAACTCACAGGACTCATTGATGATGAGCTTGAGGAGTGTGTTGTTTCCATCGACTTGCTTAGAAATAACTGGAAAGAATCCAGCCAGATATCCCCAGCGGAGAATCGAATTGCGAATGACATTCGAGGCATTCGCACTGTTATTGAGAATCAGGAATCGGCTTTAAAGGAACTGGCGGAGTTGATTCAAAAACTTGACCGTTGGGTCGATACCGCAAACCTTCAATCACAGTGGCAATTCATCAATTCTGGGTTAAAGATTCATGCACAGGAACTCACCTCTCTCGCTCAGGAAACAGTCTCGAAATCACTCGACGAATTGACGAATGCGCAAAGAGATCAACTTCAACGATCATCAGAAGCACATCTTTCTTTATCGCGAAAGATGCAAAAGCTGACTTCCAGTTTAAGTCAAGTCGATTCACAAAGCTGGCAACAATTAGGGACGAACCTCAAAGAGTTCCAGGCTGTGACGAAACTGCGAAAATCGGCAGAAGCTATTCAAAACAATAACGTCTTGAAAGCCATTGAAATTAATCGTGATTTACAGCGAAAGCTCGAAGATTTCGAATCGCAACGGTCCAACTTTCGCGCAAATAAGACCTCTCAGCTTCTTGCGCAACTTCAAAAGTATGCTGATCGGCTACAGGATATTGCCGAGAATCAAAAGGAACTGAGCACAAAGTGGAGCGACTCACCGTTCGACGAAGTCCATTGGGAGCAGCAGCGGAGGTTAAAACAGTCGCTGAACGAACTCTCGCAACAATTGAAACGGTACGGCATGAGTTCAGTTGCGAAAATTTTGGCCGAGACGACCACGGTGATGGGAGAGATCTCTCGAGAATTGGAGGATCAGAATAAGACCAATTTTGATACGAATCTAGGACTGGTCGAACAAAAAATAAACACAGCGATCTCCCAAGTCTCCGATTCACTGCAAAGACTACAGGAGCGAGATCAAAACTTCATGATCAGGGAACTTTCCCAACTGACGAGTCAACTTTTAAAGCAGCACGAGGCCCACCAACAATCCATATCGGTGATCGAGCAAATATATGCTCAGAGGAGACGATTGACGCGGAGCCAACGACGAGAACTTCTTGGAATCTCTCAGGCATACAGCATGTTCGCCGAGAAGCTCCAACCTTTCGAGAGTACTTCTCAAGAGTTACCGGTCATCTCGCAAAGGCTTGATCTACTCGTCTCGGCAACAGAAGAAGCCTCTGCGAAACTCCGACAATCTGAAATCGGACCTGACCTGGCTGAGCAGATGGCGCAAATCCATACTTTGCTCACTCAGTTGTCAACTTTGGGCACAAATGGAAGCGGTGAAATTGCCGAAGACGCTGCGATTCCGTTCCCGCAGCATCTCCGGTCTCAGATACAAATTCTGCTCGCACGCCAACGAGAATTGGTTGGACAAGAAACGTCATTGCTCAAAAGCGGACAAGTGATCCCAGAAGAAATCAAACAATCGATTTCTAATGAGCAGCAAGAAATTATTGGCGCATTGGAAACACTCCTCAAAGGGATCGATCTTCACGACGGCAATCGGCAATCACAATAACGGCTGTCTTGTTTGTCAGGGCTTGTTAAAATCCGTGACCACCGCTCGCCCGATATGATTTGTAAAGAAGAAGTATGCCGACCCCGCCGCCGAATATCTTGTGGATTTGTAGTGACCAGCAGCGGTACGACACAATTCATTCCCTGGGGAATTCACTGATTCGAACTCCCAATATCGACCGCATGATCGAAAACGGAGTCACATTCACGAGCGCGTATTGTCAAAGTCCGGTCTGTTCTCCGAGTCGGGCATCGTTCTTAACTGGTCGGTATCCAAGTACAACTCGTTGTCGACAGAACGGTCAAACGATCCCGGCAGACGAACGTCTGCTCCCCAGGATTCTCAAAGAGAATGGATACCACTGCGGGCTGTCTGGGAAACTGCATTTGAGTTCTTGTTCTGATGGAAAAGTCGAAACCCGTATCGACGACGGTTACGACGTTTTCCACTGGAGCCATCATCCTCAACCAGACTGGCCTGAGAACGCATACCAGCAATGGCTCAACTCGAAAGGTGTCACCTGGGATGAGTTGTATTGCTCCTCTGAAACGGAACATGTCAAAGCTGGTGTCCCGGCGGAGTATCATCAAACGGCCTGGTGTGCCGAAATGGCTATAGAATTCATTCAGGAAAATCAACATCGCCCCTGGATGTTCTCGGTGAATATGTTCGATCCGCACCACCCTTTCGACCCGCCGCTTGAGTATCTGCAGCGATACAAGCCGGAAGAAATGCCGGTTCCGAAATTCCGCTCAGGGGAATGGAACAACAAAACTCGATACCAACAGCTTGATCACGTTTGGGCGCACAATTCAGAAGGTGGCATGCGAGTTGATGAAATCACGCCGAAGCAATCACAGCGAATCACTGCCGCGTACTACGCGATGGTGGAATTGATTGACGATCAGGTCGGGCGGATGCTGAGTACGCTGGAGGAAACCGGACAGCTTGAAAATACGATTGTGGTTTTCATGTCTGACCATGGAGAAATGTTGGGCGATCACGGTCTCTATTTGAAAGGCCCACACTTTTACGAAGAGGCAGTACACGTTCCACTGGTGGTGCAGTGGCCTGGGCATTTTGAAGCTGGTCTTCGTAGCGACGCCTTAGTCGAACTCGTTGATTTGGTGCCAACGTTTTGTGATGCCGTCAACGTTCCCATTGAACCTCAAATTCAAGGAAAGAGCCTATGTGAAATTTGTACAGGCGCTACTGATCCTTCGCAGCATCGCGATGAAGTCTATTGCGAATACACGAATTCGTGGACGCATGAGCGATCGTACGGAACGATGCTACGTACGAAGACTCATAAAATCGTCGTTTACCATGGTGTCGATGAAGGTGAACTCTACGATTTAATTTCTGACCCAGACGAATTCGAAAACCTCTGGGACGATCCTTCGTTTCAAAAAATGAAGAGTAAATTGCTCAAACGAGCCTTTGACGCAAGCGTATTTACAATGGACCCAGCGCCACCTCGGCTCGGTCCGTTCTAGATCATTCAGGCTGAATCGTTTCTCTTGACGAAATCAGTAGCGCGGTCACACTGTCCGCCTTTCCTTTCCATCTTTTACTAGAATTTCGTTACGAACGTTTTCCTATGCCGGATGATATTTCTTCAAATGAGAAATCGGGGCAATCCGGGTTTTATTACGGCTGGGTGATGTTGCCTCTGTCGATGCTTTCATTGGCTGCGACTTCGGCGGGGCAGACGTATGGGCTTTCAGGCTTCAACAAAGAAATTGGTGCATCGCTTCAGCTTACGGAAACCGATCTGGCGAAAGCCTATATGCTCGGAACGATTCTCGGAGCCGTTCCGATTGCGTATTTCGGTCACCTGATGGATCGATTTGGTTTGCGAAAAACGGTCCTGGGAACAATCACTCTTTTCTCTCTGGCGTGTCTTTCACTTTCAATGTCCACGAGTTGGGGAATGCTCGTTGTCTCGTACTGCCTGTTGCGAATGCTTGGTCCGGGCACGCTTGCGATGCTGAGTGGGAACACGATGGCGTTCTGGTTTCACCAGCGTCTCGGGACGGTTGAGGCCGTTCGCAAGTTAAGCCTTTCGGTGGCAATGGGGACTGTCCCTGCGCTCAACTATTGGTTGCTGAGATCTCTTGACTGGCGACAGGCTTACCTTGTCTGGGGTGGAGTGATTTGGCTCGGACTGTTTCCTTTGCATTTTCTACTGTTTCGAAACCGCCCTGAAGAAGTTGGGCAAAGTCTGGAAAGTCGTCGACCACCCAAGACAGAGGGGATTCCGGAATTACTCACTGGAATGACGCTGCAAGAGGCCACTCGAACATCCCTGTTCTGGGCGATGACGTTCGGGGCAGGCGTGTTTGCGCTCGTGATGACAGCGGTTGTCTTCAACCGAATTTCCATCATGGAAGAGCGAGGTCTCGAAGAATGGCACAGCGCGATGATGATGTCTGTTCTCTCTGTGACATGGGCGATCACTCAATTCATCAGCGGGAATCTCGCCGATTCTTTTCCTGCAAAACCACTGATCGTTTTAGGGCACATTCTGTTTAGTGCCGGGATGATGTGTTTGTATTTCATGGATTCCGTTCAAATGGTATTGCTGGCAGGTGGCTTGCTCGGAGTTGCACAAGGATTCTATTCCGGGGCATCGCACCCACTTTGGGCGCGCTATTTTGGTAGATTGCATCTTGGGAAGATTACGGGAATTTGGATGACTGCAATGGTTGCCGCGTCCGCGAGCGGGCCCTATTTTGCTGGAGCCATTCGAGACTATACCGGCTCATTCAGTACATCACTGCTGATTTTCGCTGTGCTTCCATTGCCGGTCGTTGTGATTACGTTGTTGGCAGATTTCGAGCAGCAAGCCTCAGAAGTAACGGGTTCTTCGTCATAATTTGCGGTATTGAGCGCCTCTCCTGCTTCGAGCGAAGCCAGCATAATCTCCATTTCGGTGCTGTTTTGTTCATGTGAGGAGACAAGCAGTTAAGTCTGAGGGCTTCCGAGAAATAATTCGCGACAAGATTTGTGACCGACATCCGAGTCACTTGTGTCCCGGAACGACACCGATATCATGCCGGTTGATGTCTCGTCTTCTTACCAGGAATTCCGAACACAGTCTGAAATTGACAGCATGCCTAATCGCCCGACCAATGGCCCTCGTCCTCACGCATTTCAGCCTCCACAAGGTGAACTTGCGCTGATCGCCGGGTCTGCAAACAAACTTCTCTCTGAAAAAGTCGCACGAGAATTAGGAGTCGATCTGACACCGGGAGAAGCTCACTATTTCAGCGAAGGAAACGTTTTCGTTCGCGTCTTAGAGAACGTGCGCGGACGGGATTGCTATGTGATTCAGGGAACGCACCATCCCGTCAACGACAATTTCATGGAATTGTTATTCTGGATTGATGCGCTCAAACGTGCCAGTGCCCAGCAAATCACCGCCGTGGTTCCATTTTTCAGTTACGCCAAAGGCGACAAGAAAGACGAACCGCGAGTTTCGATTCGTGCCCGGGTCTGTGCCGATGCGATTGAAGCTGCCGGAGCGGACCGTTGTTTGATGATGGATTTACACTCCCCTCAAATTCAGGGATTCTTCCAGATTCCTGTCGACCATCTTTACGCTCGGTACGTTTTGTGTGATCACATTAAATCACTTGGCATTAAAGACCTTGTTGTCTGTAGCCCGGACGTTGGATTTGCGAAGGGGGCTTCTGCGTACGCGAACTATCTCGGCGTCCCGGTTGTGATCGGAAACAAGACGCGACGAGATCATGACGAGAATGCGGAAATCCTGGAACTGATTGGAAACGTGAAAGGCAAGAACGTTTTGATCGTCGACGATTTTACGATTTCAGGCGGAACGCTGATGTCCATGGCCGACCTACTGATTGATCGTGGCGCGAAAGATATTTACGCCGCAGTCTCGCATGGCGTCTTGGCGAAAGGTGTCTCTCCTCGAATTGCCAAGAGTAACATCAAGCAACTCTTCATTACGGATACAGTTGAGCCTCACAACGACCCTTTGCCACGCAATATCTCGGTTGTTTCCGTGTCTCGACTGATTGCCGAAGCGATTCAATCAATCCACGACAGAACAAGTATTTCGCAACTTTTCCCAGATGGTCGAATCGGCCTCAGTTAAGGGAAGAGAGTCAAGGGTCAAGAGCAAAGCTTGCATGACCAGGCAGTCTCTTCAAACATGGAACCAATGATGAGTGATGGATATGAACAAGTTGGCGCTGTGGATCAACTTTCAGAATCTGGAAGATTGTCAGTGATTCTGGGCGATGAAATCCCTGCCCTCGTCCTGAAAGCCGGAGACAATTTCTATTGTGTCGAAGATGTCTGCACGCACGATGGTCAGCCGATGACCGATGGCGAGTTCGACGGGTGTGAACTGACTTGCCCCAGGCATGGTGCGAAATTCGACGTGCGGACCGGCAGTCCAACTATGATGCCAGCAACAGAACCGGTGCGGACATTTCCCGTCGAGATTCGGGATGGTTCCATTTATGTCAAGTATGACGAATAATCGGCTTCATTGAATCTCTGGAGACAGGTCGAAACTGGACCAATCCCTATTTTTTCAGAAAGAAGTTGCTGACCGAAGCATGGGAAGATGGTTATCATTGACTGAGATGGGCAAATTACCTGCTGAGGAAGAGACAGTCTTGTGCCAATGATTTTAGTATCCCTTGATGATGGTTCTTCAATTGTCTTAAGTAAGGCTGTGATGTTCTTCGGACGCGGTCACGAGTGCGATATTGTTCTTTCAAAGAGTCGCAAAGTTTCGCGAAAGCATTGCTGTATCGCTCAAATCGACGACGGATATCTCGTGCGTGATTTGGGAAGTATGAACGGTGTTCGCGTGAACGAATCGAAAGCAGACCCCGAGTTGCCGCTCAACGTTGGGGACGAGTTGTGGGTCGGTGACGTCGGATTTCAGTTTCGGCCTGCTTCTGCGAATGGGATGTCGATTCAACCTTCACAAGAATTGGCTCCAGAAGAGGAGAATCCAAAAGAGAAACAGGTCAACCCGCTTTTTTTAAGCATGGACCACCCTGTCGCAATTCCCGATGAAAGTCAGGATCTGATCATTGAAGAATCGATACGGCAAAAAATCATTGATGTGAGCGAGGAAGAAGAAATTATCGAGGTGGGTGAAGAGGATATTATCGAAGATTAGAGATCTGGTTTTGGAGTTGTACTTTTTGATTCCAAAGAGATCCTCAACAGGAATTTTCTGGTTCGTCGCGTAGAAGCTGACTGAGAAGACTCTTTCAAAAGCTGAGCATGATCCAAATCAGTCACGTCCACCTAATGCTTCGGCGGTTGTAGAGTTCTGCTAAGCCACCAACTCTACCTACCACACGGTAGCATAAATAAAGCACAACTAACCGGCTGGACTCTGGATAAAATCGACGCCTTCCAGTTCATTGACCATCTCATCCCACATATCACTTTGATTCTGCCCAAGTGCGGTGATGGCGACGATACAAATCGCAATGATGAGAGCAAGCATCACTGCATACTCAACGGAAGTTGGACCAGACTCGTCCTTGCAAAACTTCCAAAACTGGTTTCGGATTGATTGAATGTCCACGGAATTTGTCCCACATCAACGCTGTAGGTGCTGGTTTGGTTTCCCGCATGAAACCACAGCACGGGTATTAAGTCTCAATCGTAATTCTCTTGCTACGCTTCAAACCTAGGTCACAAAATAATGGAGTCAAATCGATTAGTTGGATTTGTCAATAAATTCGGTGAAGACAGATTGAACGGACCTGATACCCTGCCAATCAGACAGGAATTGCTTGTGGGTTTTGGTACAAACGGAATTGGATTGGTTTCTGCTAACTGTTTATTGTAATTGCAGTTACGTCTTGTGCGAGTCCGTGATCTGGAAAGGTGGCGCGGCATTTGCGGACTTCAACTCGACGTTACTAACTGGTCTTTCCGCTGGTTCTATTAGAATAACCGTTAGAAAGGATCTCATGCCAATTTTTCGATGGGGAAGTGCTCTCGATGCGTTCCGCGATCTCGAGCGAGAGGTCGACAGATGGGTACACGGTGTGGATATCGTCTTCGAAAATCCACGCTTTGGTCGGCCATTTCCGTCATTGAATTTGTATGAAGTTGAAAACGAATATCTCATCACTGCCGAACTTCCCGGTTGCGTTGCTGAAGACCTCGACCTGAGCGTGGCAAATGGCATCGTGACAATTCGTGGGACACGAACAGCACCTGGAGATGTCCCAGAAGAACGTTACCGTCGTAGCGAACGTTCTTCCGGAAACTGGGAGCGGTCGATTTCTGTTCCAGAGCGAATTGAAGACGACAAGATTCGAGCAGAACTGACAGACGGATTGCTGAAATTATATTTGCCGAAAGCTCCTTCTGCCGCAAGGAAGCAAATCCATATTGCGGGTAGCAAGCCCTCCATTAATCAGCTTGGGCAACAGGAGAATCAGGATGACTGAAGAAATTTCGATCCCTGATTCTGACTCCGGTGTCGGAAACAATGCAGACTCTCAGAAGTGGGTGCGAACGCCTCCCATCGATATTTTCGAGACTGAGTCTGGTTTAGTTCTACGTGCAGATCTTCCAGGCGTTTCTTCTGAGAATCTCGAACTGCAAGTGCAAGACAATCGACTGACGTTGTTTGGTCGCGTGACGCCTGCAGATGTTGAAGGTGCCGTCTTGATGCATCAGGAGTATCATCAGGGAGATTTTTTGCGGTCATTCATTCTCAGCGATGATGTCGACCATGATCGAATCTCAGCAAAACTGACCAACGGTGTTCTCGAAGTGACACTACCGAAAGTACCACGCGCTCAACCACGTAAAATTTCAATTCAAACTGACTGATGCTGTCACTTCTTCAATAGCCTCAACGGCGACATCGCAAAGCTCTTCGACCAGGTTCGGAGGCATTGCGGGTGCTGGCATGAGAACGACTACGTCTCCGAGTGGTCTCAAAATCACTCCTCGCTTCCGAGCCGCCAACGTCACCAAATGACCGATTCTGTGTTCCGCTAAATAACAGGCAACGGGATCTCGATTCGCGACGAGTTCAATTCCGACCATCTGTCCTTTCTGGCGGATTTCTCCGACATGAGGATGCTCGGCAAGTGAGCTGAGTTTGTCTGCAATCAATTCACTGTTGGAATGAACTCGGTCGAGAATTTGGTTCTCTTTAAAAAGCTTGATCGAAGCAAGCGCCGCAGCGCAACCAAGAGGATTGCCTGTAAATGTGTGACCGTGAAAGAATGTCTTCCCAGCAGACGGGGCGTCAAGAAATGCGTTATAGATTTCGTCTGTCGCCAGAGTTGCTGCAACGGGCAAGTAACCACCAGTTAACCCTTTGGCGACGCACATCAGGTCTGGTTGAACTTCTTCCTGTTCACAAGCGAACATCGTTCCTGTCCGTCCAAAACCAACGGCGACTTCGTCTGCGATCAGCGGAATCCCGAATCGTGAAGTGACCTCTCTCACATGTTTCAGATATCCATCCGGGTGAACCAAAATTCCGGCGGCGCCTTGCACGAGCGGTTCGATGACAAACGCCGCCATTTGGTCCGCATTCTGCGTAATCACGCGTTCTGCTTCTGAGAAACAGTGCTGAATAGACTCCTCTTTCGACATATTCTCCGGACGATGAAATGCCGCTGGTGACGGAACTGAAACCGTTTCGAACAGGAGCTTTCTATAGACCGTATGGAAAAGTTCAATGCTTCCGACGCTGACAGAGCCAATCGTATCACCGTGATATGCTCCACGGACTGTCCCGAACAGGCGGCGCACTTCGGACTTCGACGATTTCTGTTGATGGTACTGGTAAGCGATTTTCAGTGCCGACTCGACCGCCGTTGAACCACTGTCTGAATAGAAGACCTTCGTCAGTCCCGGTGGTGACAGTTCCACAAGTTTTTGGGCAAGTTCAATACTTGGTGGCGAAGAGAGACCGAGCAAAGTTGAATGGCTGATGCGGTCGAGTTGCTCACGAATCGCGTCATCGATTTCAGGAACGCCATGTCCGTGGACATTACACCAAAGCGAGGAAATTCCATCGAGGTAACGTTGACCTTCCACATCGAAAAGATAAAAACCTTTACCACGTTCGATGATCGGAGCCTCTTCTTCCCGGTATGCTTGCATCGCAGTGAACGGATGCCAGACGTGTTCGTTGTCCCATTGACGTAGTTGCTGCGGAGTGGGTGAAGTCATGTGTTTTGATGATTTCAGAAAAACGTATGAAATGAAGTTGCCGAATTAAAAGCCCGGCATTTTAGAAATGCCGGGCTTTTTCGCAGTAGAGACAGTATCCAGCCATCATCAACGTTCGGCTGGGAAGAGTCGTCAGTCCCCTTTCACAGGCAGCGGACGGCCAAGGGTTTCTTTGTTTGGAGTGAATCCATCGCCGTCGGTATCGACATAAATTGGATTCGTCAGTGCCGCAGGCGGGGCTTTTCCCCATTGCGGTCCCATCACAGGACCGAGTGTCGTTTTTGTGTTGCCGGTGACAGCCACGATGTGTGTGTCCTGTTCGAGTTTTAAGTCAAAAAGTTTTTTAAATGATTGCGTCTTCAGGTTTCCTGCCCCTTGTTCAATAAACAAATTCGGATGTGATTTAGTCGTGAAGATTAAGTCTTCGCGAGCTTTTCCATTGAGCAAAATGAAGACCGTATCGACACTGAGCCAGTTCGGACATTGTACTGAAACATCCACTGCGACTTGTTTCGAAGGTGCATGCAAGTCTTGCCCGACTGTGACTTTCTTTCCTGAAACATTCTTTGCTGACATTTGCAGAAATGGACCGTTGGACATGACAACCCGTCCTTCTTCGGAAGCATGGACCATTTCCATATGATCAATCTTTGCAGGATCATCGGTGCTACATTGCACCCAATTGCGAATCCAGCCGGAACCGTGAAAGTTATAGTGGGCATCTGTGTTGACGACGCCAGGAATGCGATATCCCTGATTGAGCAATTGCAACCACTTGAAAATTCGATTCGTTTTCGCGGCTTCTTTTGTCATGTCGTCGAGCGTTGCCGTCTGGAGAACGCGCTGGATCGGATGGATTTCCATCACATCGATGAATGCGACACCATCGGCATGACCAGCATCATGCTTGCCATCTCCATTCTTGTCATAGAACAGCCAGCCAATGTCAGGGTGATCCTGTTGCACAAGCTTGTCGCTGCCGTTGTCCCAGGCAGAGACCCGTCTGATTTGAGTCTCAACGTCTGTGTCAGTCACCGGTCCACCGCCATCTTGTCGGTGCGGATGATGATGCAGCGGAAAGACGTTTTGATGATTCAGCGGCAGTGGACTGCCTGTCAGTTCCATACCGCTGACTGAGGATATCCAAGCGTTCACATCGAGCGAATCAAAGTGAGGCTGATACGAGTTGATTCGGTTATGTTCGGTGCAAGGGGCGAACTCGATGTGTTGGCAGACAAGATTGAGTACTCGCCCTAGCTGACTAGAGGTGTTGTCCCCAGAGGGCGTACTGTGACTATGAAAATCGGTACTCACCCAACCGTTCGTGTCGATCACTCGGTGCAAGGTGACAGCGTGTTGCGTCGTTTTACCCGGCTTGATTGTCGTTGTGATTTCCACAGCACTGTATTCTGGACCACGACTTACGCGGAGCAAATACTCTCCCGGTTCGAGGGGTTGTTCGATCGAACCATTCGGTGTGTACCGCAAATTTTTGACAGCAAACTCGCCCGATTCTGGACCGAAGTCCGGTGTTTTGGCGTTGTTGACTCCGACGATTTCAATCTTTGATGGAAGCAACGAACCCTCGCCATCTTTAACGATGACATTCAACTTCCCGGGACGATACTGATCAATTTTGATGTCGATGTGATGTGGATCGTCACCTGTCGCGACTTCAATGTCTCTCCCGACCCCTTCGATTGCGTGACCATGTCGGCTGAAGTTCAATTGACTGCTTCCGACCGGAAACGCGGAGACCGCTTTACCGCTTGAGTCAGTTCGGAGCACTCCTTGGAGGATATTATTTTGGAGGGCTTCAATGACTGCATCTGCCACCGCGTTCCCTGTGTGATCTGTGACTTGGATGACACATTCGCGATAAGAATTGTCGTTTGCGGCGCTGGTGGCGTCCATGCGTGTTCTACCAGCCGCCAGTGAGCGTGTCACAGTCACCGAGTTTTCCGGTGGAATCGAGCGGAGATCGAGGTTTTGCTTGTTGATGTATTTCAAAGTGGAGTTCGACGAATTGCTGTTACTTTGAATCCGAGAGTCCTTCGCCGTGAGGACATACGCTTGTTGCCAGAATTGATCGTCGATCCAAAACTGATCGGTCGTTCCGTTCGGCGACTTTTGCATCAGTTCCTTTCCACCATCGGCGCGAATGCGATCCGTCGGGACGAGTGTGATCGTCTTCTTTGAGTCATTCACATATTCCGTGATGATCTCCAATGTCGGACTACTCTGTGTTAACCGGTAAGTTGTCTTCACCGTTGGACGACCGCCACTCCCTTTGGAAATGACTGTCACTTCGCCGGACTTACCGCTAGAGCCATGGTTTTTGTCTAGGGGCTGACTTTTCTCATCAACTGAAACTTGCCAGTCGGTGTAAACGTAACCACTCCCGCCTGCGTAGAAGCAACTCAGTTGGTCACTTTCATGCCTTCGAGAAGTAAAATCGATCAGGCAGCCGCCGACGCTCCGAACCGTCATGTTTGCATTCCGGGTTGAAACCGGACGAGCAATCACCACCGTGACAAAGTTGTTTCGAAGAACAATGTCGCCGTAGATCGCGTCGACTTCTTTCCCTTGTGGGGCAAACTTGTCCCAGTTTTGCTCCGTCAGGATTGAAACCTCAACTGTCTCTGAATCCGAGTCCGCAGAAATTGCGAAGGCAGCAGCAAGTAGTGTGAGCAACATTACAAACAGAAGCGAAAGTCTCATGATGGTTCCTTGAGGTGGGCAGAAGTCTTGGAGAGCCACACAGTAGTCGACGGCGAATCTTCCCTCAATCGATCAATGTGAGTGATGTCACTCGTTGAGCGGATTTTCTCGCAAGCTCCTTCACGAATGAGTTGAAAACGCCTAGCATGACGCACTCGGATTCCTGCGTCATTTCTCGCACTCATTTTCTGATTTCAATTCTTAATCAACTGGGCCGATCATGAAAACGCAACCTTCGTCGATCTACACCTACTTGCTGCTCTTGACATTGCTCTATTCGGCTTGTGGTCGAAGTACGGAAGAGTCAACTTTGATCGTTCCAGACATTGTTCAGGCACGCACTTTATTGATGAGTGAAATCCATGCCGCAAGCGATGGGCAGAATGTCATCGAGTGTCCCATCGAGATTCGAAATCCGACAGGCAATTCTCACACCTTGAAACTCGTGAGCACAGGTTGCTCGTGTTATGGCGTGATTTTGAACGGGCGAAAATTGAAACGTGGGGAATCGATAGAGATTGCGGCGAAGGAATCCCTGACGCTCAACATCGATGCACAGTCGCCGCAGACGGAATCTTCTCAAGAATATCAAGCTCGATTTGAGATTCCGAATTCTAAAGGATCAGTTAACGAGAAAGGCATCTTTTGCAACTTGCGAGTCTATCAGAATTTGAAAGTCTATCCCAAAGTTTTAATTTGTGAGACGAAACCGGGAGTGACAGCGACTATTAACAAAGAACTGAACATCGAAAGTATTTACCGCAGTTCCGATGGCGAAACAAAGGTCCCTGTCATTTCAGGGCTTCCATCTGGCGCGACCGTTGATTCAGTGAAACAAACATTGGTTCCAACAGTAGTTGAAGATGGGATATGGCGGGCGAAATGGATCGTGACACTTAAGATTGAACTCGACGGAAGTTTGTCAGCATCAGGCGAGACGGACAGCTTTCCAATCACAGCAGTTGACTCCACGAGCGATGGTTCCTCAGTTGCGGTCACGAATAAAATCATTCGTCGCGTCCGTGTGCCTGTCCGATTTCCTCAAAGAGTTCACTTCGGACGCATCCCGTCCGGCGAAACAAGGAAACGGTCTCTTTTCCTGTCGAGTGCAACCGACGCGACGTTTCGATTGAAATTAGACAATTCATCACTTCCCAACAATGTGCGAGTGAGCGTTCCAGAGAAGCTATCAACGCAGTACAAGGTCGACGTTTTTGTCGAAGGGCTTCCTCCAGGAGATTGGAGTGAAAAACTCAGACTGACGACCGATTTCAACGAACAACCTGAAATTGTCATTGATCTTAAAGCGACCGTTGTGAAGCCAGTCATCGATTGATCTTGCTCCGTTTTTCGATATTGTCATACGATTCCGTGAGATATTGTATTGATCGGTCAAGACGGGGAAGTGAGTTTCCAAGACACTACTGCAGTGTCAATCATGTTTTGGTGGATCACAAAGTTTGGTAAGCACGGCAACAGAGTGTGGTTTTCGTGTTGACGATACATCATTTGAAGCCTGGCAAGGCACTACGCTAGAAGGCCCTGAAATGAGTTCAGGTGATCGAGACAGGGCAAGTTTCTCTACGACAGATCGACTTACCGAACGATCTGGATCGGAATTTCACTATGTGCCAATTGGACTGGAACAAGCAGTCGAGGCATCTACAGACTGGCTCTTGAACCAACAATCCGAAGAAG
>JAJDEL010000023.1 GCA_029259835.1 Planctomicrobium sp.
TGCGTGTGTGGTGAAAGGTGGACGTCGTTTCAGCTTTGCTGCTCTCGTTGTCGTTGGAGATGAGAAGGGACGTGTTGGTTTTGGATACGGAAAAGGAACTGAAGTTCCGACCTCTGTTGAAAAAGCAACCAAGCAGGCAAACCGCCGTTTGCAGGATGTCTCACTCGATGGAACGACAATCCCTCACCGAGTGGAAGGTCGATTCGGAGCATCTCGAATTCTACTGATGCCAGCAGCTCCTGGTACGGGTATTATCGCTGGTGAAACTGTTCGTGCTGTTGTTGAACTTGTCGGAGTGAAAGATATCCTGACGAAAAGTCGTGGGTCGAGTAATCCGGTCAACCTGGTGAAAGCGACTTTTGATGCACTTTTAAAACTGCGCACTCGCGAAGACGTTGCCCGTCTCCGAGGCGTCGAAATTTAATTTCAAAATCGAATCACAGGGAGCATTCAATTGAATTTGCTCCCTGCCTTTGTGTTAGAAGAGTTTACGCTGAGCGCTGAAAAGCCATTGGAATTGAAGTCATGATCATTAGCGATGTCCATACTGGAATCAAGAAGAACAAGAATCGCAAACGCGTTGGTCGTGGCGTTGGCTCTGGTCATGGGAAAACCTGTGGTCGCGGCCATAAGGGTGCAGGCAGCCGCAGTGGTCACTCCAAGCGAATTGGATTCGCCGGTGGTCAGATGCCGTTGTTTCGACTCGTCGCAAAACGTGGATTCAACAATAACGCTTTCGCGAAGAAAGTCGTGGCTGTCAATGTCGGTACCTTGCAGAAGCACTTCGAAAATGGCTCCGAAGTCAGTCCTGAAACATTGAAACGAATCGGCTTGGCAAAAGGCTCGTACGACTTCATCAAGATTCTTGGTGATGGAGAATTGACTTCCAAATTAACGATCAAAGCTCATCGGTTTTCAAAGTCAGCTCAGGAAAAAATTGAAGCCGCTGGCGGAAAAATTGAAGTTTTAAGCTAATTTCGCTGCTTCGATGACGAATCAGCGATGGAGTTCAGATTCAGTCGTATTCAAAATAGTGTGATTGAATACTGTGAAATCGTCTCTTTGGACTTGCAGAACAGTGGGCGAATTCACTAATTCCGTATATAAGAAGACTCTCAATTAGCCTACTTGTGAACCTTGTAGAGTTTCAACTCCTGAAGGTTCAATCCGTTGTTCGAACAATTCCATTTTTTATCCAACGCTTCAATCCCAACACCAATTCAGGACGGTCAATCAGGACGGTTTACGATAAGGAAGTTGTTACATGCTGTCTCGTCTACGTACCGTTTTCACGATCCCGGAACTCCGTCAGAAGGTGCTCGTCACCCTCATTCTTCTCGCAGTTTATCGGATGGGGTTCTCGATCCCGCTCCCGTTCATCGATCAAGCGACGTTCGCCGAAACATTTAAGAAAATGGCGTCTCAGCAGGGCATGGGGCAAATGCTTCAAGCGGTCGCCCTATTGTCCGCTTCTCAGATGGGAAATGCGACAATCTTCGGATTAGGCATTATGCCTTATATCTCCGCATCAATTATCTTCCAATTGCTTGGACAGGTTTATCCTCCTCTGGAGGCTTTGCAAAAAGAAGGTGAGTCTGGTCGCAAGAAAATCAATGAATACACTCGCTATGCGACAGTTGTCATTTGTCTTGGCCAGAGTTTTTTCTGGATACGAATGCTCAGCGGCGGTGGGATGGGGCAAGGTTTAGTTCTTGAAGAATATAGCGGTCTTTTTTACACGCTGGTCGCGACGATCACGATGACAACTGGAACGTTGTTGTTGATGTGGATTGGTGAACAGATTGATGAATATGGTATCGGAAACGGGATCAGCTTGCTGATTATGGCTGGAATTCTTGCGCAGATGCCGAGTGCTGGAATGGAATTACTTCGCCCTGCATTCCGTGGCGGAGGAATTGGCCTTGGGACTGAGGCTGGCATCGACAAATTACTGCCGTTGGCCGTGATCTTTGTGGCCGTTGTCTTAGGTGTCATCGCTATCACTCAGGCACAACGTCGAATTCCGATTCAAAGTGCAAAACACGTACGAGGTCGCCGTGTTCTAGGCGGTCAGCGTCAGTCTCTTCCATTGCGAGTCAACCAAGCTGGCGTGATGCCGATCATCTTTGCATCCAGTTTACTGATGTTCCCGATGTTTATTTTCGGGTACCTGAGCCGTTCCATGCCAGACAGTTCATTCCTTTCATTGGCGAATAGCACGTTCAGTGGAGGACGCGGTCTGATTTACAATCTGGTCTATCTCGGCCTGATCTTCTTCTTCTGCTACTTCTGGACCAGCATTACATTTAACCCCAAAGACATGGCTGAAAATCTGAAGGACTACGGTAGTTTTGTTCCAGGTTATCGCCCCGGAACACATACCGAAAAATATCTCGATCAGGTCATGACTCGAATTACGTACGTTGGAGCAGGGTTTCTCGCATTGATAGCCGTTATTCCAACGCTGGTCGCGAGAGGGATGGATATCTCGTTCCTCGTCGCCAGTTTCTATGGGGGGACAGGACTACTCATTGTCGTCTCCGTCGCACTCGACCTGGTGCAGAAAATTGATAGCCATCTGGTCATGCGAAACAAACCGGGAATGCTTGAATCCGATGAAGTTTAAGTTTGACTGATGACAAGAGCTTTTCAACCCGGCAACTTGCCGGGTTTTTTTTATTGGTGCATATAGCTTCTTGAAGGTGAAGAATTGATCATCCTGAAAAGTAAACGTGAAATTGGTCTGATGAAAGAGGCCGGGCGACTCGTTGCTCAGGCTCACCAGATCGTGCGCAAAATGATTGAACCGGGCGTGTCCACCGAGGAGATCGATGTTGCTGTCGAGCGTTTTTTTGAGGAACAGCAAGCGGAACCGCTCTTCAAAGGGTATCCCGGTGAAACTCCATTCCCAGCCGTCACTTGCATGAGCTTGAACGAGCAAGTTGTTCATGGCATTCCAAACGACGAACCTCTCAAGGCTGGCGACATTCTGAGTGTCGATACTGGTTGCCGCGTCAACGGCTGGTGTGGTGACGCTGCCTGGACTTACCCCGTTGGGGATGTCGATGCACCGACTCAAAAACTTTTAAGGGCGGGCGAAGAAGCTCTTAACGTCGCCATCGAAGCTGTCGGGAAACAGAAGAAATGGTCCGTCGTCGCCAAGCAAATGATGAAAGTCGCAAAGAAGAATCAGTTCTCCCTGGTTGAGAAATTCGTTGGTCACGGTATCGGTCGTGAAATGCACGAGCCTCCACAGGTTCCTAACTACACAAAAGAAGCTCTCAAGAACGAAGACTTCGAACTTCAGCCCGGCTTGGTTTTGGCGATTGAGCCAATGCTCAACGCCGGAGTTGCTGACATTCGCGTTTTGAATGACAACTGGACCGTTGTTACCAAAGATGGCAAGCGAAGCGTCCATTTCGAACACACTGTCGCTCTCACTGAAGATGGCCCCATTCGACTGACTGAAGGCGTTGGGCGATAGATAATTACGGCCTCTGTGCAGTGTCGCCGAGCCTAAGTGTCGTTCTCAGAATGCGACCTGCTTCGTCGCCGAGTGCCAAGTGCTGGTGGTGAGTTGGTGAAAAAACCGCATATGGTTCGAAGTGTTTGCCATCGAGGGCCATGCGAATCAAATCTTCTGCCGCAAGTGTCCAGCGTCCAGCCCGTTTCGTGAGTTGAAATTCGATCCCGCCGACTTTCTCGTAACTGCGGTAGATGACTTCCGTGCAGACGAGACGATCAGATCGGTTGAAATCGAAGTCAAAATCATAGGATTTTCCTTCGTGGAACAATCCGCGACTCAGAGCTTCTGCAACAGAGTGTTGATTGATTTTCGGTCTGAGAACCGTAATCGCATCAACTCCAAATGGAGATTGTATCGAGCGAATGTGGACACCATCTTTCATCGCTTCCAGAACACGCAAATTTTCGTTCCTGTCACAATCCAGAATTCTTTGCCAGCGTGGTCGTAAATTCTCATGTTCCGCAATTCCCAAAGCTTGCAAATGATCCGCTGATCCCAGGTACAACGCAGCGTGCGGCCAATAGCCGGGTAGAAAGTAATTCGTGACCGCAAACTCCTTCCGCGTGATCAGGACATCCCCAGGCAGTAACTGATTTCTCAATTCCACGG
>JAJDEL010000221.1 GCA_029259835.1 Planctomicrobium sp.
AGTTCCCACAACGAGCCGTTTGGACCGAATCAATTCGGGAACTGGCACGGAACGATGCCTAAGGAAAATAACAGCCGGAGAGATATCAGTGCCGATCAAAGCAAAATGCCGGAAATGTAGTAAAATTTATACCGTCAAAGATGCACTTGCTGGCAAGAAATTTCGCTGCAAGCAGTGCGAAGCACCCGTCACTGTCCCGCAACCGGCAGTTCTGATTGAGGACGAACCTGAAGAGGACGACTGGGGTTCCGACAACTTTGGGAGCGCTGATGACGACTTCGGTGACTTTTCCGAAGACGATTACGATGACGTTCCAGCACGTCCTAAGAAGAGAAAAAAGAAACCAGCATCGAAAAAGAAACGGAAGAAGAAGCGTTCTTCTTCCGGCCCAGGTGTCGGTGCAAAAATTGGTGCCATCTTCGGGGGAGTGTTCGGCTTCTTGATGGTCTTGGGCTTGATCATGAAGATCATTAGCGGTGTTGGTGGAATCGACATTGGCGCCAGTTGGAAACCTTACACGACTCCCGATGGAAACATTACCATTCAAATGCCAGGGAATGTCAAAAGCATGCCGGTCGCGCAAATGGCACCGGGTGGTCAGGCTTACGGAGCGACACGCCCGAACTTCGCCTGCATTATCGTTGTCGAACCAATGCCTGCGGAACTTCAAGGAATGACTGAAAGAGAGATCTTCGACGCATTCGAAGTCGGGTCAAACTTTGTTGGTGCAACGAATGTGCAACGCACAACTTTCAAAGGCCGCGAGGGAGTCACGTTCGACAAGACCGCTCCCGGCGGCATCAAATCAGTCAGCACTGCCTTCGTCCACAACAATACAATCTACACACTCAATTACGGCTACAAGGGCCTGAAAGGATCAAAGGACCGGAAGTTCTTTGATTCCGTGGTGCTGAACTGAGTGCGTGCATTGTGATCAATCTCCGCTCGGGAGCTCAGCGAAAAACTCTGGCGGGTCGCGAAGATAAAGATTCGCGAAGTCTTGTTCCCATTGCTGGAGATCAACTTCCCCGCGCATGATCGGCAACAGCAATGGTTTCCGTGATTCAATTTTTAATTCTTCCAGATCAGGTATTTCCTTGAGTACAGCGACAATGTCTGAGAGCTTGCAGTCGCTTTTAACAAGTTGCACGATGCCGTCGTCAGCTTCGATGGGTTGAAACGACATGTACAGCAACGCCTGTCCACCGACTCCCTGCAAAGCATCGTATGGGACATTTCTGTGTTTTTTGAGTCCCATCAGATACATCGATTCCATGATCCGAAGTGCCATCTTTTCGTTGCCATTTTGTGCAGCCAGGTCTGCGACTTTTTTTAGATAAAGACGCAATCGGATCCCTCTTTGAAATTTTGGGCTCAAAGCATCAAGTCGTTCAGCAAGTAACCTGGACCAGTTTTTCAGTCCTAAGATTGTCACGGGTGATTCGTCTAACCCCTCGAATGTGCAAACCCAATCTCCAGCGTCTAACCATTTTGCCTGTGGGGCAGTCTTCGGCCAATCGGCCTCGTACTGACGATGCAAACTTCGTTTGTTCCCCTGTTCAATCAATCTCAATTGCAATTTGAAAAAGTCGTCCAAAGGCAAAGTGACAAACCCTCTGGATTCTGGCTCCACGGCATCAACTGCCTGTTCCAGTGCATAAGTTGCCAGAAGATAGAGTGGAAAAGCATTCTCAGGATCTCGGCGCGCCCATTCCTGAAGTGCTTTCCTCCGCTGCTCGCCTTCAGAGTACATTGCCAGAAAGTACCAGCCAGGGATGTAATTCGGATCTTCAGCGACCGCAGCCTGGAAACACAACACGCTCAAGTCTGTCCCACTGTTCATCAGGTTTCCGAGATATTCAAAATGTTCTTCGGCGGACTTGCCTGTCAAAAACCGGGTCGTTTGCTTCGCCAGAGATTTACGAATTTGCCTGTCCAGTCGCACTCTCCAGGGAGCATTGTTTGGAAGAGGTGAGAGCGTGCTGCCTTCAATCATCACTGAAGGCAATGACTCATGAAATGCCTGCCCAATACGCCAAGCACCACTGTCGTTCACACCGTAAGAAACGTAAATCGGTGCCTTATTTCCCGCGTGTTCAATGGCAAAAGTGAAGAAATCTGCCATCCGCTCTTCGTGCGCATCATCTTCAAAAGCAAGCAACGTTTCCCAAAGGGCGTTTGCCCACAATTGATCAACTTGGTCTGGTGAAAGCCGCTGCGCTTCCTCGTTCTGATTGATACGAATCGAACAAACTGAGACGACTAAGGCGGTGATGCAAAGAGGGACAACGAGATGCTGAGAAAGATTCATCTTCAATCATCCCTTTCATTCTTGGCTGGATTTCGCCTTTGCTTTGCGTCAATCGAAGTCGGATGAAATCACAGCGTGTCGATTCAGGTTTCGGAATTCGGCGGCATAATCTTCTGAAGCGAATTCGTAACAAATTTCGCTTTCACCAGCCATTGAATCAAAAATACGAGGCCAGATCACTTCGAGGATCAAATACGGAGAAATCGCGACTAGAATCAGAACGCCGACAACGATCTTCCGGTAAAGTGGTGACAGTTCTTGGAAATGTGGCATGATCAACCAGACGGCAGCAATGACAAAGATCCAGCACAGAGCCTCTCGATACCATCTCTGCGAATAGAAGCGATATTTGCATGATTGGCAAACGGGAAGCTCTATTCGCTTCCATCCGAAAAAGAACAAGATCGGCAGAAAGAAGCTGGCAAACGTGTTTTGTGAACGCGAAACAATTTTTGTCGTCGAATCAGGCTCGCAGTGACAAACCAGACACTTCCCGGGCCACTTCGGCACATAGCCTTTCGAAAGTGTGACATCCGTTGACATTGCCATGGTAGCTGATTCTCCAAACTTTTTAAAAAGAGTATCGTGCAAAAACAAAGTCAATGAAACTCGTTGCAGGCCTGCCTAACTCAAATCACGAATGATCTCTACGATTCTTTCGCGTTGGCTTTGTTGGTTTGCGAGGGTTTCTCGGACACCGTTGACAACTTCTTCTTTGGCGTTGTTGACGAACTTTTCGTTGTTGAGTTTTGACTCAGCGCCTTTGATGTGTTTTTCGACTTCAGCGAGTTTCTTCTTTTGTCGTTCGAGTTCTTCAGCCGTGTCGATGAGACCTTCAAGCGGGATGTAACCATCCGCATCGCCAAGTGAAAAACTCGCGGCTCCGATTGGACGTTCGACGTCGGCGCCGGCGGCTTCGAGAACAGCTTTCGCGAGGTTCTCGAATTGCGAGGCGACCGATTCCATATCGCCAGCAACATCCGCAGCCGTACGCATGAGTAGTTTGATGGAAGTCCCCGGCGGGATGTTGTAAATCGCTCGGACATTTCGGACAGCGACAATCGTATCTTGCAAACGAGCGAAACGTTTTTCGAGCGCTTCGTCTTGCCATGAACTCGGAATTGTGGGCCAACTCGCATTGATGCAAGCGTCGGCGACGGATTGCGTCGTCAACTTAGCCCCCGGTGAGTCACCGGGGGATGAAACGGGCAGTGCTCGCTCTGGGGCGATCTCTTTCAGTCGCTGCCAGAGTTCTTCGCAGATGAATGGCGTGAACGGTTGCAGTAAACGAATCAGCGAATCGAGAACTGAGAGCAGCACGCGCTGAGCAACGGCGCGTGATTTTGCATCGCGCAGCCGGGGTTTGATCATCTCCAGATACCAGTCGCAGAATTCATTCCACGTAAAGTCGCGAACCGCACGTGTTGCGGCGTCAAACTGATACCGACCGAGGTATTCATCCATCTCGCTGGCAACAGTTGAAAGCCGCGAGAGAATCCAGCGGTCTTCGAGTTGCAGCTGATCTTCCGTCACTTCGTCGGGTGTGTACCCTGCCCCGTTGTCGGATTCGACGAGATTCATCATCGCGAAGCGGGCGGCGTTCCAGAATTTGTTGCAGAAGTTTCGACCATACTCGAAGCGTTCGCTGACCATCTTGGCGACGGCGGCACCTTCGTCCGGGTCGTAGAGTGGTGTTGTGAACTGGCTTTCTTGCTTACACTTCTTGTTTGAACAAACAAGCGTCGGCTTCGGCGCTCCTTGGGGAACCGGGAAGTCCCCTTTCATGGTGCTGGGGACGACAAGAGTTGATGTCGCGACTTTGTACTGCTTCGGAGCGATCATCTCGCCGCAGTGAGGACACTCGTAGCTGATCGGCAGCCGCACGTCTTGCGTTTCGCCAGCGAAGGAAGCAATCGTGAAGCGAATCGCATCGGCGCCGTACTTCTCGATGAGATCGACTGGGTCAACGCCATTGCCTTTGGACTTGGACATCGTTTGCCCGAAGCCATCGAGGATTTTTGGATGGACATGCACATGCTGAAACGGCACATCGTCCATATTGTACAAACCGGTGAGGACCATCCGCGCGACCCACAGCGTGATGATATCACGCGATGTGATCAGCACACTGCCGGGGTAGAAGTAGGGGAGAACTTTGTTCTCAGTTGAGGGTCCAGGGGCTAGGGTTGAGAGTGATTGAGTTTGCTTCGCGAGTTCTTCTTCATCAAGCGGTGGATTCCGTTCTAAATCGGGCCAACCGAGCGTCGCGTGTGGCCAAAGTGCGGACGAGAACCACGTGTCGAGAACGTCCGGGTCTTGAACGTAACCTTCAGTTTTTAGCATTTTTTCGACAGCCTCCATGATGTCTTCATCTTGATGATCAATACACATCAGAACTGTTGAAGGATCACTCTCAGAGATACGCCAGCAGTAGTCATCCCATCGACTTGAAAATTCTTTTACGGTTTCTTCCGCTTTTTGCGAGTTATTAAACGTCTTTGACCAAACCGGAATCCGATGCCCCCACCACAATTGCCGGCTGATGCACCAGTCACGTTTTTCGGCGAGCCAGTCGGTGTAGGTTTTCTTGTATCTGGACGGGAAGAAGCGGACGCGACCATCTTCGACGGCATCGACCGCTTTCTGTGCTAAGCCAGGCTTGCCGTCTTCATCGTCTCCCATTCTCACGAACCATTGATCCGAGAGGTACGGCTCGACTGGAGTTTTGGAACGGTCGCTGTGCTTGAGGGGAATGACCCGGTCTTCGACACCTTCGTAGTGACCGAGTTCGTTCATACGTTCGACGACTTTGCCGCGGACTTCGAGACGGTCAACGCCTTCCCATTCGCCGCCATGTTCGTTGAGCGTACCGTCCGGATTCAAAATGTTAATGACACCGATTTCGGGATTCCGCGTATAGCAGGCGTAATCGTTCGGATCGTGTGCCGGCGTCACCTTAACGGCTCCGGTCCCTTTCTCTTTGTCTGCAAGCAGAGCATCGGCAATGATCGGTATGATGCGGTCATTGAGCGGGATTTTCACGCTCTTGCCAACGAGGTGCATGTAGCGTTCATCCGTCGGATGAACACAAACCGCGGTGTCGCCGAGCATTGTTTCCGGGCG
>JAJDEL010000222.1 GCA_029259835.1 Planctomicrobium sp.
CGCCAAAGGTCCCCGAATTCAAACGTTCATCAACGGTCAACCGATTGAAGACCTGACTGACGAGCCGATTTACGAAACTCACCCGAAAGGCTTCATCGGTCTGCAAGTTCATGGAATCGGAAAAGAGGCCGGTCCGTATGACGTCAGTTGGCGAAACCTTCGGATCAAGGAATTGAATTGAGCCGATCAAGTTTCGTGGTGCTGGGTGTTGCAAATGGCTCATCCAGCCTACGAAAACTCATTGTTTTTCTTTTTCAGTCGTCGGTAAAACAAGTTGATTCGGGTCATTTGTCGGCTGGTCTGCAAGACTGGAAATGAATTCCGGCGGGGCCTCGTGTCGGGAAGCGGCGATTTCGGCGAGGTGGCTGTTGTTGAATTTGCGGTCGCTGCGGACGAACCACCATGTCATGATTCCGAACAGCAGACCAATCGTCATGAGAATCAAGAAGATGTAAAGGCTCAGGTTTTCTGTTTTTGTATCTGCCGTGGCAGGGATCGGTTTGAGAGTCAGCGTTTTCGCGATGAGCATCGGAGCGATGTGTAGCCCTTCTTCGGTTGCGTATCCGTAGTTCTTGAAGAAGTAGCCAGCGAGAGAAATTTTGCGGTTCAGCGACAGTCCGGACCCAGGCGTGAGTTCATCTGGTTTCTCAGTCAGGAAGACGACCCAGGGATTGTTGCCTGAGTCGGAACTGAAGAACCATGCCTGCCAGAGATCATCTGTTTCTGTTTCCGGGTCTCCGAACGGGTACTTTTGAAATCTCCACAGAGTTCCTTCGACGGCGATCAATTGCCCGCGATGTTTCTCTGCGTCTGTGAAGACGACGCGAAAGCCGACATCATGAGTGGCGGCATTTTCGAGTTCCGATTGCTTCAATGCACGGACTCGTTTCAGGACACGGTCCATAGCGTCCTGCTCAATTCGCAAAAGCCCAACACGTTTGTCTTGGACATCTTCGAGGAGTTCAGGAGGAATTTGCGCAACATCAAATCCCAACTCGTCGAGATCAATCGTTGTTGCCGGGTCAGAGACGACGACAAAAGTATCAGCCGGAAGCGAGCCATGCTCAGGCTCTTTCACTCGGAAATCGAGATCATCCAGCGAATACTCTTTGAGTTCCGAATCGCTTTGTTTTTTGTCGAGAGAAAAGAACCAGGCCCAATTTTCGGGCTTGCGAGTGTAGTCAATTGAAATCACAACGAGGAACAACACGCCCAGTAACCCCATCATCCGGTACTGGTCGCGTCGGTTCAGGTAGGGCGTTGGCGAAGAATTTTTCTGGAATTGCACGGTATTGTCCAAATGGTATCTTCGAAAGAGTGAAGTCCAAACAGAGGAGTTCAAACAAGTGAGGGCAGCTTTCGTGACAATGACTGCGAACAGTTTTCAGGATAACGAATTTCGCCAGCATCCTCTATAAGAATCAAGTGAATTCAAGTGAGGCAACTCGGACTCGTCTTGCCACTTTCTAGCGGGTTTCTTCTTGCACAGTTATAATTCTTCGTAAAGATCAGTGTAATTCATCAATTACAGGAGTATTGAATGGGCGCGTTTCTTCAACTCGTTGGTGCAATTGTTTTGGCGATTATTTTTGCTCTCGTGCTCCTCGCCGTGGCAGCATATTTTTGGATTCGCTGGAAGATCAAAAATCTGGCTGGGAACATCACGGACCAGCTGACCGAAGCATTCGAAGGCATCGGCGGTGCGTTAGCTGCTGGAAATGTTCCGTCGCTTCGCATTCAGTTGATGCGTGTGGAAGGGCACGAATGGAAAAACGCAGAGCAAATCGAAGAATGGACCAAGAACCTGGAAGAGCAGGGATTCGAGCAAATCGGGGATTTTGATGTCTCTCCTATGATGATGGAACTCCGGGCAATGCTGCATGTGGAGTCTTCGACATACGCCGTTTTGTACGAGCATCCCATGGTCGGGACGTGGTTTGATATCACATCTCTCATGGAAGATGGGCAGGCGTCGTATACGATTTCCACCGACCAGAAAAATCAAATGGATCATCGTGAAGAGCATCCGAACGTTCGTGTGACTGCAATCACGACGCCTGCGAAAGCGTTTGAGAAATTTCTCAAGGATCGACCTCAACTCGACTGGTCAAAAGTGTCCGCAGGTGAGTTCGTTCCACGTTTCGAAAAAGCATATGCCGACGAGATGGACTGGCGGGTTAAACGAGGCGGGCCTACGGAAGCAGAAATTCGACGGATCGCACAACAGGATGGAACGGAATTTAATCCGCAGATGGTTTCATCAATACAGGATGCTTGGGCGAATCAGGCTTCCTACCAATATGAGGAAGAGTTGCAGAAGAACTATCTGGCTCAAAGCGATCATACGGCCAGCGAATGGGAAGAGATTCGTGACCGACTCTTCTTCGTGCATGAATTTACGACCGCGACGTGCATTGCAGAGCAAATCGAAGATGTCATTCCAGACGATGATGACGATGATGGAGATGCCTGGGAGAAGATGATGTCTACAATTCGTAGAATCTGCGATGAAAAACCTGGGGCAGTCGTCTTTGATCGAGTCCTTGAAGAGTTACACTTGACCGGGAGATTTGAAAAACGTGGCACAGTCAGCGAGCCGATTGAGGCCACGGTCTACGTTTGCCCCGAGTACGATTATTGAGCCGGTTGTTGCTGCTGAATCTGTCGGCGGCGTTGACGGAGTCGCGTGAAGAGTTGGGCGAACTGGTGAGGAGGTTCTGAGTCGGAGGGGGCTTCTGCAGCGATTGGTGTTTGCGGTTCGACTTCCACTTCTTCAAGAGAT
>JAJDEL010000223.1 GCA_029259835.1 Planctomicrobium sp.
AGTGGCGACCGAATGCCGTGTATGCGCTCACGTTGTTGATCGGTGGAGCGTTGATTTTGTGGTTGACGCGTTCTGGAAAGAAGCCGAGACGCGTTGATGCACCACTCGTGATGGTTGTGGTTCTTGCTCAGGTGATCGTATTCAAGTCAGACTTTGGTTCCACTGCACTTCGACTCGATGCATCTAGCTGGTTTTACATCTGCACGTGTTGCTTTGCAATTTGGCGGATCAGTGTGAATTGGAAGCAACTTGGAAAGATTGTGCCGGAGTCGCACATGATTCATAGCCTGAACGCTGCCGGGGTCATTTTAGGGATGGGGATTGCTTTGTTCTTTTTCGTAGAGGTTGTGAATTGCTATCCGAAGGGGACATGGGAACGCGTGCAATGCAGAAACAATCTCAAACAAATTGGCCTTGGTTTACACAACTATTACGATACTTACCAGCGGTTTCCGACCTGGAAAGCAGGGAAGCCTGCACATAGTTGGCGAGTTGACATTTTGCCGTATCTGGACCAGGCACCCTTGCATGCTCAGTATGATTTCAACGCAGGTTGGAACACAGGCAGCAACGACGGTATCGCCAGAACAATAGTCTCTCCGCTGCTCTGTCCCAGCGTGCCGGATGCTGTTGCCAGCCAGGACGGATATCCCTTCGCAGGTTACGCTGCTCTGGTGGGTGAAGAGACAATTTGGGGCGAATCTGAATCTCGGAACTTCAAAGAAATTGGCGATGGCGGCAGCCATACTTTGCTGGTCGTCGAAGCATGTGGACATCAAATTCCCTGGGCGGAGCCGAAAGATTTGCGAATGTCTCAGATCGACTTCACTGTGAACTCACAAGGTGAGACAAAAAATCTATCGAATGGGTTATTCTCTTCCTACCATATTGGTCATGCAGCATACGGACTGATGGCGGATGGCAGCGTTAATTACTTCGATGTAGAGACAGAGCCTGAGATCCTCAAAGCCCTGACCACAGCCAATGGAGGTGAAGAGGTTCCGGAGTTTTAATTTTGTGAACCCTACGATTTCATTTCAGCATTTCGCCGCACACTTGAAATGTACGGCAAACAAAACAACCCCGAAGGGGTGACTCAATGTTAGCCTAGGGCAGAGTGTAGCGTCGCCCTGGGTGGGAGATTCCAATTGAATGCCTAGCCCTGAAAGGGCGTCCCTACGCGTGTTACAATAGAGTCGCCCCGTTGGGGCTTCGTGTCGCGGTATTATCAGTCCCCAAGGCGTTGCCCTGGGCTGACATCGTGATGGCCCGTTGGGCCTGAAAGAGACCGGTTGTGTTGGATTTCCTTGCCTTGAAATCAGACTCAGGTGATGTGAAACTCACCACGACAGCCAAGTAAGATCCGCTCTACGGACCATTGAAGTGAAGAGTCAGTTACCGGTCCGCAGAGCGGACCCTACAATACTCTTTTTAGGAAGGGCAGATGTACGAATTCCCACCCCCATATTGGATCACCAGTTCGTGGCGACCGTTTGCGATTCATACCACAGTGATAGTTGTCGCAATGAGCATCATGTGGTGGATGGCACGGCCAAAACGAAAGGCCTGGATTTTAGACCCTCTTGCCATTGCTGTAATAGCATTGGTTGCGACAGGGCTTCTTCTCGTCTACCCCAGAGGACGTTTTCACCCGGCAGGTGTTCATGTTGTTTTCTTGATATTGCTCTGGGGAAGTGCAGCGGTTTCAACGATTTATATTCACAAAGAACTGGTGGACCGAGGATCCAAGCCAACCATGGTTTATTGCCTTGGGTCATTCTTCCTGGCCTGCATTGTGGTATATTTATTATTGCCATCTTTCGTACATCCTCGCGAGGAATCCTGGCGAAGAGCATGCAAAAACAACCTCAATCAAATCGCACTCTCTCTTCACGACTACCACGACAAGCACAAAGCGTTTCCCATGGCGCAATCAGGGAAACCACCGCACACTTGGCGGATTGATATTTTGCCGTATATGGATGGATCAGCTGTTTATGACGAGTACATTTTCAACGAAGCTTGGAACACTGGAGCAAATCAAGAACTCGCTCGGAGGGTAGTGAGAATTTATCAGTGTCCTTCCGATGACTCTGAGCGGTCGCCGAACGATAACTTCTTCACTGCCTATGCTGCTGTGACGGGTAAAGAGACGATGTGGATTCCAGGTACTCCGACGAAGAGAAAAGAGTTCAAGGATGGAACCAGCAATACCCTGATGGTCGTTGAAGCGTGCGGGCAGCGGATTCCGTGGAGTGAGCCTCGTGATCTTTCACTGACGGATGTTCCGGTTGGGATCAATCTCCCTGGTGACAAATCGGGGCGTTCAAACGGGCTGATGTCCTCTTACCATTACGGCGGAGTGCAAGTTGCACTTGCCGATGGCAGCGTTCGGTTTCTTTCTGCTGAGACGGACCCAGAGGTTATCAAAGGCATGCTGACTCTGTCCGGTGGCGAACCGTGGGCAGATTTTTGACTGAAATGATCGATACACAACTGAAATTCAAAGCGACGAGAAACACTTAAAGTGTGCGGCTTATGGATCATTGAAATGCGTTGCATTCAGTTCGTTGTTCCATCAGACTGTCGATAGAAAATAGCTCGCTGCAACTTCCGTATTCCAGATGAAGGTCCGACTGAATGTCTCTCTCTTTCAGAGCAGTTCTGATTGCTCTTGTTGCGTTATTTGCTCCCAATGAAACGGCAACGCTTGAAGCCGCGCCGACTTACGATGTGGTCGTGTACGGCGGGACATCGTCTGGGATCATCGCGGCGATTCAGGCGCAGAAAATGGGTAAGTCGGTCATTCTGATTGAGCCGAGCAAGCACGTTGGTGGCTTGACGACCGGCGGTCTCGGAGCGACGGACATCGGCAACAAGGCCGCCATCGGCGGACTTTCCAGGGAGTTTTACGAACACATCGGTGACCACTATCGCAAAGAAGAGAGTTGGAAGTATGAGAAGATGTCCGACTACAAATCTCGCCGACAAGTGAAAGGGGATCGTGCCTTCTGGACGTTCGAGCCACACGTCGCAGAAGACGTTTATCATGCACTCCTCACGGAGTACGGCATCACAGTGAAGTATCAAGAACGTCTCAATCGCGTCAAAAAAACAGGCACGACGATTACCGAAATCTCCATGGAGAATGGAAACTCCTACACCGGCAAGATGTTCATCGATGCAACCTATGAAGGCGACCTCATGGCTCAGGCAGGCGTCTCGTACCATGTTGGTCGTGAGGCAGAATCAAAATATGGCGAAACGGTCAACGGCGTCCGCACGAAAGGGGCCGTTCATCATCAATTTATTAAAGCAGTCGACCCGTACATCATCAAAGGCGATCCCAGCAGTGGGTTGTTACCGTTGATTCAGAAAGAGGGACCAGGCGAAGAGGGAGCAGGTGACCATC
>JAJDEL010000224.1 GCA_029259835.1 Planctomicrobium sp.
TGCCGTCGGTGACGTAGACGCGACCGTTTTTGACTGCGGACAAATCACTCCACTGCGGATGATTCGTCAGTAAGTGCAGTTCCTGAATCGTTCTTGGAATATCGAACCCACATGGCATAATCGCGATGACATCAGGATCGATTTCGATAAGGTCATCCCAGGATTGATACGGCGAATGCTTGCCGTCCTCAGCCATGACCGCTTCACCACCAGCGATTCTCACGAGTTTCGGCACCCAGTTCCCGGCAATCATGATCGGTTCGATCCACTCGATGCACGCAACGGTCTGCCGATGCTCGACATTTTGATGCTGAGTGCGAATCGCTTCGAGTCGCTGTTGCAGTTCTGCATTCAAGCGGTCACCAGCTTCGGGATCGTCGAGTGCAATCGAGACGTTTTTAATATCGGTCCAAACATCCGGCAGGTCCATCGGTTCGCACGCAACGATTTGCGGATTTGAATCGACAAGTTCGCAGACGGCGGCTTCCACATCTTTGAGGTTCACAGCACAGACTTCGCATTGCGTTTGCGTGACGATGACCGTCGGCTGCAAACGTTCGAGTTCGTCCTTGAAGACGGAGTAAACGGACAGAACTTCGCGAACGGCGCCTTTGACCGCCTCGTCAATCTCCAGGCTTGTGCCGCTCACATCAATGCGCGGTTCCGAACAAACCGTTAAACGCTCGACCATCGGAGGAAAGTCGCACTCATGCGAACGCCCGACGAGAGCGTCTTCGTAACCCAGAGCCGCCACGATTTCCGTCGCGCTGGCAATCAGGCTAATGATTCGATGCTGCATGGCGAAAGAGGGTTTACGAGATATGAACTAAGAAGTGCAGGCTGGGACGAGTCCCAGCCTGACAAGTTGTTTGCAGAGATTGAGTCGTCTCAAACGCTGGTCGCAGGTAGCAGTTCTGTTTTTGTTTCAGCCGGGCTGGTTTGAAGTATGCAGGCAGGGCTGAACAGAATGCCGCCGAAGATTGCTGTGCCGATGAGTGAGTTTCGCAGAAACGGAAGCCCCATCTCGTAGCACTGAATGAGACCTGCAATTGTTTGAGGATATGTTACTGAACCGACCCACGATGCAAAGTTCGTGATTAAAAAGAACGTAACGCAACTGGCAATTCCGGCACCTGCAATTTTTCCCACGGAACGTTTCTTGCGCAACATGAATCCCATGACTGCACACAGGATGAATGCGGAGTAAACGACAACTTGAGCAGGGTAAAAAGCCCATTCGAACTTTCCAGTCACTGCCCAAATCCCAAGGTCCCCTGCGAAGATCGCAATGAGTGGAATCCAGAGGGCATTTCCTTTCCGCTGATACATTGCTCCACCAAAGAGACAGACTGCAAAGATCGGCGAAAATGCCCAAGGGTAGATAGCAAAATTAGATTCAACATCCATTCCAAAGCGGTAGAGGATAAAAGGAAGAACTTTCAACACGGCTGTGTACGAAATCACAAACACAAGGAACCCCCAACGAGGGCGTTCGGTTTTCTGGTCAATACTACTCATCTAATTTCTCTCCATGTGTTGTCGCCGTTTGTTTGGCTAACAATAGGTCTCTGAATGTGAATTGTCCATCTCGGCGCATTTCGCCGACTTCAATTTCAATCGGTGAAGACATCAGCGGACAGTCGTGGACAAATGTGTGAAACTCTCCGTTCTCACCGCACGGATCTGCGGATTCAGGAAGAGAGTTCAAAAAATCGAAATCGAGTCTTCGACCGCAGAATTCTTCTGGAATCTGCTTCGTGTCGACACAGCAAGTCGTCGCTATGAATCCATCGGCGATAAATTTGCGTGCGAGGGATAACGTTTCCATTCCCCAAATTGGGTAGAGGCTATTCATCCCGATGCGAGTCGTCACGTTCTCCCGGTAGGCACGGATGTCTTCCAGATAAAGGTCTCCGAAGGCAATCGTCCGCACTCCCGGAGTTTTGAAGCCATCGAGAGTGGCAGACAGCGCGGCCTCATAAGACGCATTGTCGGCTCCTTTATTGATCCACGATTCCGCAAGTGGGATTTTGAGTCGCTCTGCTTGTTGAACAATCAGTTCGCGTCGGACCCCGTGCATCGACACACGCTCGTAATCGCGCGTGAATGTCGTCAGCAAAGAGACGATTTCGTAACGGTCATCCAATTGAAGCTGAGACAGCGCCAGCGCGCTGTCCTTGCCTCCGCTCCAGGCGAGTATGACCGGGATGCTCATTATTCGCTCTTTTCTGAAAAAACAAGAATCTGTTCCGGCAACGGACCATTCGGGCTGAGTGGACCGCCGTTCTTGGGACATTTTGCTGAGCCGGGATTGCGATTCAACTCCTCGATTGGAGGAGCCGGATACCATTGTTTGCACTGGGAGCAATACAACGCCGGTTGCAGTTTCGATTTTGGATTCTCTGGATTGGTCGTCGGTAACTGGACCGATCGATCAATTGCAAAAGCTTGTTTCGATTTGAAATCGAAGGCAGCTTTGTGAGTCAATTCTTCGACTGTTATCGGTTCTATGTTGTTGTTGCAACCGACTAAAAACGATGTCATCACCCCCAGCAAAAGAAAGCGAATCATAGTCTTCTCCTGATGTTGAAAAGTTGAGGCGATGTTTACTTGCGGTCATAGAACTTGCCAAGGTCGGCAGGGTCTCCATCGGTCGCGTAACCGAGTCGATTTTCGTCCATTAAATCGGCTTGTGCCTGTGAAACAAAATTCGGGCCGGGAACCTGAATTGAGAAATTGCGACCGAACGATTCTACGTGTCCATCCAAAAAGGCGACGTTCGCGGAGTCGTTGTGACGGAAGTGAACGTTGGGAAAGTTTCGGTCTGGAGCGTCAAGAATCCAGTTTTCTTCGAAACTGAACGTCTGCGGTGAAAACGTCACCAACTTGACTTGCGCGCTGTCGGCGAAAGCAATGGTTTGAGTCATCTGCGCGACGTCGCGGAATCGTCGCGTTGCTGGATTCGGACTGGGTTGCGCTGCCCAGGTTGGGGGGAGCCAGTCGATTCCAGAAGCACGTGAAAGCTCGTAGCCGTTGAAGGCGAAACCGGATGCTGGTTTGCCGAATCGGACAGTGTCCATCTGTGCTGGTCCGAAATCGGGACATTGAAACGCTGTGTAGTTCGTCTCCATGTAAGCAGCGAGCGGTCCTGTCGTGTAGTCGAGTTGGTCTTCGACGATTGGCTGGTCGTAGTCGACAGTCCCGAACCAGAATTGAGCCGTCCCCTGACTGCCTCCAAAGGTTGTCAGGTAATTCAATCGCTCCGTATCTTCAATGACGTAAGGCATCATCATTTCGGAATACACGTCTGCATAATTGTGCATTGCGAGGACTATTTGCTTGAGTCGGTTCTTGCACTGAACGCTACGTGCGGCGGCGCGGGCTTGTTGCACTGCTGGTAAGAGTAGAGCAACAAGGATTGCGATAATCGCAATCACGACCAGCAATTCGATGAGGGTGAAACCACGCTGCGCGCGAGGTTGACGTGAATGGTCCATGACAATTCTCCGTTG
>JAJDEL010000225.1 GCA_029259835.1 Planctomicrobium sp.
GGAGAGGGTGAGGGGCGAAGCCCAATTTTTAAACATGCTCTGAGCAATCTGTCTAAGCCCCGTTGTGAAGACAAACCAGAAGTAGAATCGGTGCGTGGTGGCGCGAGAGCGATTTCATACGTCAAGATTGAGTTAGGATAAGATGAGCATGATTGTGACGAGTCGGATTCTTCTGCTGATCGCTTTTTCTGTGTTTTGGGGTGGGCTGACTTTTTATACCGGAAGCGTTGTTCGCATCTCTCACGATGTGTTGACCGATCCGATGGTGGGTGGCCTGATCACGCAGCGAGTCACTGCCTGGTTGCAAATTGCAGGAGGAGTCACTGCGATCTGCATGCTTTGGAACTCAGTGCTGGTGAGGAGAGTCTCGCGAAAATATGGATTCATGCTGACTGCTTGCAGCATGATCCTTGTTTGTGCGCTCGCTGGTTTAGTGATTGTTCACGGTCACCTGGATGCAGTCATCGATGTGGACGCCGTGGAGATTACCAACCGCGACGCCTTCACAATTGGTCACCGTCGCTACAATCAGCTGACAACGATTGAATGGATCTCATCGCTAACCTACCTGCTGATCACAGTCGCTGCCTGGCGACAAGTCGATGTGCAGCTCTCCACGCAAGAGAAGTGAAAGACGTAAGCTGAGTTGAAACCGTCAGGTGTCAACCCTGTATTTCGGTATCAAGTGATCATGACCGTGTGACCTACAAGTCGAAGTTGGCATCGAATTGCTGGGTCGCGACCCAAGCCTACCTGCACTCCTCGCTCGGCACGCCTATTACTCCACTGCTACTCCACTGCTACTCCACTGCGCTAGGTGCCGTGCGTGCCACTCTTTCCGACAACAAGAATGTGGCTGAACTACCCAGTGCACTGCGAAGGCACTACTTAATCGAAGCGATTCTTTTGTTCCCAAGCACTCCACTTATTATTGTCAATACCGAAGGATTCACCTGTTAATTCGATTAGATGCGATGCGATCATACGCTGGCAACCCTTACGTTTGATGTATCCACCAAATCGCGAAAGATCTGCTGGCAACAGTTCGATCAATTGATGAATAGACTGTGCTGTAGCGGGGCGTGATATCGCCCTTAATGCATTCGTTACGGCATACCCGTTGCGAAGTGACGAATTGAGTATTGGGCGTCGATTAAAAAAATTGTCTGGAGCGGTACGAAGTACTTTCGCCAATGGAATGATCGCCCGCGCATCCCCAATTCGAGCCAATTCAGAGACAATCAAATATTGATCGGTTCGTTTCGGGTCATCGAGCATTAACAGCAATTGTGCAACGGGGTCCTTGTGCAACAAAGTGATGAGCATTTCTGCGTGCGCTCGAGCGTCTCCATCAAGCGAATTCACAAACGGCTTCAGTGACGCAACGGCTTCCGGCGACGAGTGGTCTCTGAATTCAATATATACGAAGCCATCTTCCAGATCCCGTAAGAACTTTGAACCAACAGCTGGATGCTTGTGCTTCAATAGTTGATGCAGGATGTCCATCCGCTCTTTCCTTGCAACCCAGCCAGCCCCTTCGTGGTTGAGTCCAGCTGATTCCTTTTCGAGCTGCAAGACAATTTCTACTGGCACGAGACAGTCTGACCTGAACCATTCTTCGATGACTTTCGACTTCTCTTCGCCACGCCCAAGGACGTAAGCTACCAGCGCCTTATTTGCCGTTTTTGTATTCCTTCGAATCAGTACTTCCGGAATGTCGGAATAGAGTACAGTACGGTCAGCATGCCAGGATGTCTTCAGCTGATCTTTGTGACCCTGAACGTTTACAAACGGACGAACACGCATGAGTTCAATCATTAGCTGTTCGGACCAAGCGGTCTCAGTCTTGATAGCAGAATTAGGAGGCAACAGAGTTGGGAAACGTCCAAGGCAGTAGACGACATCCGCGAACTTTTCCGAATCGCTGGTATCGAGTTGCATTTTGAGGAACGCTCTCCCGCGTTCATCATTCACAGCGGCAAGAATGGATGCGTACAGGAGGCGAACCGTAAGATTAAGAGTTTTATCGGACATCCTGTTCGAAATGAGATCCCATGTCTCATCGGTTGCATTCTGCAGAATCATGGAGATAGCTTCATGGTTTCGGTAGGCATATAACCGAGCTTTGGTATCTCCGTGGACCGCATTGCGCCTTAATGCTGGCTCCGCTAAGAGTTCCGGCAATCCGTCGCGCATCACGTGATACGTTGGGTACAGAGTTCCGAAACGTTCTTCCCACGAGGTTTTGCCTTCGAGATACTCCACTGTTGCTCCGCGAAGCACGAAGCAAGGAACCAAATCGCGGTCGGACCTTAGACTGATTTGATCAAGAGCCGGTCGAAGCTGGCGAAGTAGTTTTCCTGAAACTCGCACGTGACATCTGAAGTCGTGAATTGGGAATGAACGCACACGGCCCGCAGGCGATGCGAGATAGAGTCGTTCCCCACGATATTCAAACCACCAATGACCATTCAAACTCCGCAGCAATCCCTCCAACAACACGTTCTTATTGATTTGATCCTGCAGTTCTAATAGTCCCCAAGCTGGACTCTCAATCCGCCATTGATCCGTGATTCGACGAACGATCCCGTCAACGCGTACACGCTTTCCAATCACTGACTCGGGCCACTCGTTTAGACCTTCAAGTTTTATCAGTTCATTCTGGTATCGCAATTTTCCCGATGCCTCGGCAGTCCCTTCAAATTGGTTCGCCCGGTCGATGAAATACTTGATTTGTAATGTGAATGGTTCGATCACCTCAATTCGGTCGACAACAATAGCCAACCTCTTCGGCAGACCGCCGGACGAGGCGTCTGTCAGTGTTCCAATCACTCGGAAATAAGATTTCGGAGTGAGTTGACGCAGGTGTTCCCAAGTTGTCGATTTCGACGAGAACAAATGGCAAACAATCGTATCTCGAACGGCAACGTTATTAATAATTCGAGTCTCAAGAACAGCAGTACCACTATCCCAGGAATCGGAAGAAGTGATGATTCCCTTAATCTCCAAACGATCACCAAATGAATGTACAATGCCATCAATTTCGACCAGATTGATCTGTTGAGTGAACTCTGCTCGCAGAGAGAGCCCAGGGAGCATCAGTGCGAACAGTCCAACGTTGATGATCCAGTAACGCATTTTACTCCAAAGTTCATGGCGTGGGCGGCATATTAAAAGACACTCTACCTGCAGCCTCTTGCCGACCGAGTTGGCTCAGGTGGTAATCAACTTAGATTACCCTGTTGAACATTTTCTTGCATCACCTCTCTCCAACTTCCACTTCCACTTCCAACACC
>JAJDEL010000226.1 GCA_029259835.1 Planctomicrobium sp.
CATCTTTGTAGAATAAATTTTTCAGAGTGGATAACTGACTGAGAGAGGCAAGCCCATCAGAGGTAATGCGCTGGCAACCACTGATGTCTAACCACTCCAGTTTTGTGAAAGAAACCAGATGTTTTAGACCCTGATCAGTGATTGCCGTGTCGCTCAAGTAAAGATAGCTTAGATTGGGAATCTTGGAAATTTGCCGCATCCCTTCATCGGTCACTTGCGTTTCGGAGAGATTGAGTCTTTCCAGGTTCTGGCAGCCCCGCAGATAGCTCAGCGCCTGTTCTGTGACTGAACTTCCCTGCAAATCCAGAACTTTCAATTTGGAAACAGAGCCAATGTACTTCAAATCTTGATTACGAAATTTCGGATCAGTAAACCTGAGTTCAGTCACGTCTCCTTTGAGATTTGTTGAGAACCCCACCCCTTTAACCTTCAGTCTCTCGACATAAAAGCTGCCTTGCGAAAACCAGTACAGCAGCCCTGCGGTGAGGAGCATCAGTCCGGCGATGATGAGATCGCGACGAGTCGTATTTGAAGTTGTCATCGTTTGAACCTGCCCCCTGTGCTTCTCTGGTGTGGTTCACATGCAAACTGACTGGATGGCTACAGAGGTGAATCGGAATCTTCCTGAACCGTTCGGCGATCCCGCAGAAATTTCTCAAACGCTTCAAGTATTTCAGGATCAATCGGATTATCCTTTAGGTCAACACTCAATAAATCGGGTAGTTTCTTGAGAGTTTCCAGAGATGCTTTCGTCAATTGATTTCCACTCATGTCGACCCTTTTCAGATCCCTGAGATCGAGCAAAAAAAGAATATCCGCATCTACCAAATTGTTATGCGAGAGTTGAATCGAATTGAGATTGGGCAATAATTGCAGAGCCGCAAACGCACCAGGCTTGGCGTTGAATGAAATGAAAGAGATATGTCTAAGTTTTTTTAACTGACTTAATGCCTCGATATCTGCACATGTGATTTCATACATCTGGCTGTCTGAGTTAGCCTTAGCTGGTGGCGAGATAGAGAGACCTTCCAGCTTCGAAAAACCGGATATCATTTGCATGATTTGATGATTTATTCGACATGAAAATGACAAGCGTGTTAAGTTGGGAAAGCTCTCAAGCTCCAAAGCTGCTTCCGCAGTCAGCGAGATAGCCCTGATCCCGATTGAAGTCACGAACTCTTTTCCAGAGATGCTCTTTAGATTTTCGACTGTAATCACAGAATCAGAAGGAACGTTGCTTCCTCGTCTCGTGTTTGTCCAAAGCATCACTGCTCCGGTTTCTTTGATAAGCACGGCTTCCATTAGCGATGTTTCATCCCAGCCCAGCATTCGATTTGCGTTGGCATCGAACTTGACCTTGGGAAGCTGTTTGCGAAGGGCGATGAACTCTTCGTACGTCAAAGATACGTCTTGAATGAGTAGCTCTTCAAGATTTGGGATATTGGATACGTGACGCATGCCTTCTTCCGTCAGTTGCATCCCGCTGAGGTTGAGCTGTTCCAGTTTCTGGCAGTCACCAAGATAACTCAAACCCTTCTCGGTGATCGAACTTCCACTCAAATCGACTGCTCGTAATTCTGAAATTGTACTCATGTATTTCAAATCTTGATCACGAAATTTCGGACCAGTCATCTTGATGTGAATCACATCCCCCTCGATGTTTTCAAAGAACTTCGCCCCTTTAACTTTCAATCGATCAACATAAAAACCCCGTTGCAGAAACCAGTAGCCCAGCCCGGCGGTGAGAAGCATCAGTCCGGCGATCGTGAGGTCACGGCGTATTGATTTTGAAGTGTTCATCGATTGAAACAGCCCCTGTTCAATTCATATAATTTCTGTCAATCGGTATCCTTGATTCCTAAACGCTCTTGCCATTTTACAAGCTGCTCTTTGACGCATTCGTGACCGCCGGAACCGTAGCTGGTGAGTGCTGCAGCAGCGTTGCTGGCTCCGAGGATTTCGTAGACATCGTTCTCGATTTGAGGGGCCGCCTGTTGCAGTTCTTTCAGCGATAAGTCTTTGAGCCGACACGGTTTCGCTTCACAGGTGGCAACGAGCGTACCGACGATGCCGTGTCCGGTGCGCATCGGAATTTGTTTTCGAATGAGGTATTCCATCAGCGCGGTTGCATCGAGAAAACCTTCTTCGATGCGACTGTTGATCCGTTCTCGATTCAGTGTCGCGTTGATCACAATTGACGGAGCAAGTTCCAGGCAACTTTTGATGACATCAAAGGCCGTGAAGGCGGCGAGTTTGTCTTCCTGAAGATCCCGGTTGTAGGCCATCGGGAGGCCTTTCATTAGCACAAACAATTGCTGTGCCGAGGCAATCACGCGGGCGGATTTTCCGCGAATCAGTTCGAGAACATCCGGGTTCTTCTTTTGCGGCATGATTGATGAACCGGTCGTGTAGGCATCTGAAAGAGTCAGGAACCCGAACTCCGTCGTACACCACAAAATCCACTCTTCCGCCCAACCAGAAAGATGAATCGCAATCAATGATAGCGCCGAAGTGAATTCCGCGAGGTAATCACGATCACTGGAGATATCGAGGCTGTTCGCGGCAGGTGCTGAAAAGCCGAGTTCACGTGCCGTGAATTCACGATCAATCGGCAATGTTGATCCTGCGAGCGCGGCTGCTCCCAGCGGCGATTGGTTCAACCGCACTCGGCAATCCGCCAATCGATTCCGGTCTCGCTGAAATTTCTCTGCATAGGCCAGCCAATAGTGAACAGCATTGACCGGTTGCGCACGCTGCAAATGCGTGTACCCTGGTAAGATGATGTCGAAGTCATCGTCGCCACGACTCACAAAGGCGCGTTGCAAATTTTCCAGAAGAGTGTCGACTTCATCAATCGCATCGCGAATGTAAAGCTTGATATCGGTCGAGACTTGATCATTCCGCGACCGACCGGTGTGCAGTTTCCGTCCCACATCGCCGAGTCGCTCGATCAGCGCCGATTCGATGTGCATGTGGATGTCTTCCAGAGATGGTCGAAACTCCATTTCGCCACTCTGAATTGTTTGAAGAATTTCGCTGAGCGCCGAGCAAATTTGGTCGCGTTCGTCGTCAGTGATTAACCCAACCTTTGCGAGCATTTTTGCGTGAGCTTGCGAGCCCTGCACATCGACTGCTGCCAGGCGTGCGTCGAAGGAAATCGATTCGGTGAATAATTCAACTTGTTCATTCGTCGGTTCCGAAAACCGACCTCCCCACGCTTTCTCCGCCACG